>NZ_JACARN010000056.1:0-69678 GCF_013386605.1 Pseudomonas sp. IPO3749
TTTAAATCTTATTTTTTCATGTGTTTATTCTTTAAATGCATATGCGAGATTTGAAATCGCAGGCGAAAAAAAAGGCCGTCGAAACGGCCTCAAAACCCCTGCTATGTGATCAGCGATTCGGTTGTGGCGTGAGTCGCAGGTACGGCTTCACCGCGCGATACCCCTTCGGAAAGCGTTTCTTGATTTCGTCCTCGTCCTTGAGCGACGGCACGATCACCACCTCATCACCGTCCTGCCAGTTGGCGGGTGTGGCGACCTTGTGGTTGTCGGTCAACTGCAACGAGTCGATGACCCGCAGGATTTCGTGGAAGTTGCGCCCGGTGCTGGCCGGGTAGGTGATGGTCAGGCGAATCTTCTTGTTCGGGTCGATCACGAACAAGGAACGCACCGTGAGGGTGTCACTGGCGTTGGGGTGGATCAGGTCGTACAGGTCGGACACTTTACGGTCGGCGTCGGCCAGGATCGGGAAGTTGACGATGGTGTTCTGGGTTTCGTTGATGTCTTCGATCCACTTGTGGTGCGAATCCACCGGGTCGACCGACAGGGCGATGGCCTTGACGCCACGCTGGGCGAATTCGTCCTTGAGCTTGGCGGTGAAACCCAGCTCGGTGGTGCACACCGGGGTGAAATCCGCTGGGTGGGAGAACAACACGCCCCAGCTATCGCCCAGCCATTCGTGGAAACGAATCTTGCCGGCGCTGGAATCCTGTTCGAAGTCGGGGGCGATATCGCCCAGTCTTAGACTCATGGTGTGGCTCCTGGTGAGTGCTTATGGAGCCCACTGTGCATGGAATATGGATTATTTAAAAAGAATAAATATCGATTTATCTAGATGATAAAGGAATATTAAAAATCTGTTCATTGGACGTATCCGAAGGCGAGGAGCACCATCGTTTCCAAGGTTCGAGAAGGCCTTGAGACGCTGTACAAAGAGGGGTTCAGGAAGGGCTTGCGGGGGTTTAGCCCGACTTGAAAGCAAGACACCTTGCCCGGTGTTGCACCGGGCAAGGCTTTACGCAGTTACTTGAACGCGTAGGTGTAGCTAACGATGACGCGGTTTTCGTCCTGATCGCGCGCGGCGGCAACATCGTTGCGCCACATAGCGTTTTTCCAGGCCACGCCAACGTTTTTGAACAGGCCTTCTGGTACGACGTAGGCAACAGTGATGTCACGCTCCCACTCGGACTGGCCGGTGAACTCAGCGCGAGTGCTGTTGACGGTGTCGATGTCAGTACCTTTGAGGTACACAACACCAGCGGTCAGGCCAGGCACGCCAACCTTGGCGAAGTCGTAGGAGTAGCGAGCTTGCCAGGTACGTTCGCCAGCACGGGCGAACTTGGCGATCTGCATGTCAGTGGTCAGGTAAGCGGACGAACCGTCGCCTTGGTTCAACCAAGGGAAGTCGCTGCTACCGTTGCTGACTTGATAACCACCACCGAAGGTGTGACCGGCAACGGTGTACAGGAACAGACCGCTGTACAGGTTGTTATCAACCTTGCCGCGACCGGAGTTCACACCGCTGTAGTTGCCCGACGAGAAGTAGGCGGATTCGTTACCGTTCTTACCGTCGTCGGAGCTGTTGAAGTAACGCAGGTCAGACTTCAGCACGCCCGGGCCGATTGCCCAGTTGTGAGTCAGGCCTAGGAAGTGTTGCTTGTAGAAATCTTCCAGATTGCCGTAGTAGTACTGTGCGGTCAGATCCTTGGTGATCTTGTAGTCACCACCGGCATAGTAGAACTTGTTGCTGTCACGCCAGCTGGCGCCACGGGAGTTGGCACCCGAGATCGACAGGTTGTCGACGTTGCTGGAGTTACGACCTTTGGCTTTTTCGATCTGACCCGCAACCAGCGTCAGGTCTTTGTTGAGATCGTTGGTAGTGATCTGGCCACCTTGGAAGGTCTGCGGCAGCAGACGACCATCGTTGGTCACGATAACCGGCAGTTTAGGCTGCAGGGTACCCAGCTTCAGTTCAGTCTGGGAGATCTTGGCTTTGGCAGTCAGGCCCAGGCTCGAGTAGTTATCAACGGCTTCGCCATTGGACTTGCTCGGGAATACAGTGCCGCCGTAGGAGGAAGCAGTGGCGCCGTTGGTGCCGCCGCCGGAATCCAGGCGAACGCCCAGCAGGCCGATAGCGTCAAGACCAAAGCCTACGGTGCCTTGGGTGTAACCGGAGATGAAACGCAGGTCGAAGCCTTGGCCCCACTCTTCCTGCTTGCTCTGAACACCGGCGCGCTTGTTGGCAGCAGTGCCAGCAGCCGAGTCACGGTTGTCAGTGTTGATGTAAAAGTTACGCAGACCCAGTGTTACTTTGCTGTCATCGATGAAACCGGCAGCGCCTGCTTGCTGGGCGATTGCGCCCAAAGCTACAGCCAAAGCCAAGGTGGACTTCTTCATGTACCGCTCCTCTCATTTCTAATTTTTGTATTTCTTTGGTCTCGGGTCTGACGCCCTCGATCCACAGATGCGCGATTAGCGCCAGATAGTGACTACCAAGTCAATCGTAACCTTGTGTGTCTACTACCTTCGTCTAATCGCAGTTGATTTGGTCCCTGCAGGGTAATGAGTTTTTCATACACCCAAAAAGAATTGTTTCATTCTTTTTCATACGATTTGGGAATAAGGCTTTTTATGATGCGGACGCGTCAGGGTAGACGAACCGCTCCATAAGCTAATTCCTAAATGGTATTTGTTAGCGCTTTTTTAGATCGATTAGTGTGGCCGTACTGTTGCATACGTCACCCACGATCAAAAAGGCGACGCCATCATGGCCAAACGCACATCCTCCCGTCAATTTGTTACAGTTTTTGTGTCACTAATACTTTCTTTTGGTGTCAAAGCCGCCGATTTAACCGTCGGCTACCAAACCGGCATTGACCCCAGCAAAGTCCCACAGGCCGACGGCCTCTATGAGAAGGCCATCGGTGAAAAAATCGCCTGGCGCCGGTTCAACAGTGGGCCGGAGGTCGTCACCGCCATTGCCTCCGGCGATGTGCAGATCGGCAACCTCGGTTCCAGCCCCCTTGCGGCGGCGGCTTCACGGAATCTACCCATCGTTGCGTTCATCGTATCGGCGCAGATCAATACTTCTGAAGCTCTGGTGGTGCGCAACGGCAGCGGTATCGACAAACCCGAAGACCTGATCGGCAAAACCATCGCCACGCCCTTCGTCTCTACCTCTCATTACAGCCTGCTCGGTGCGCTGAAGCACTGGGGCCTGGACACCAAACAAGTCAAGGTGGTGAACCTGCAGCCAGCCGAAATTGCCGCCGCGTGGAAACGCGGCGATATCGACGGTGCCTTCGTGTGGTCGCCGGCCCTGGGCGAAATCCGCAAGACCGGCAAGACCCTGACAGACGCGGCCCAGGTGGGTCAGTGGGGCGCGCCGACATTTGAAGTGTGGGTGGCGCGCAAGGATTTCGCGGAAAAACATCCTGACGTAGTGGCCAAATTTGCCAAGGTCACCCTGGATTCGTTTGCCGAGTATGCGGCCCATAAAGACGGTTGGACGGTGGATTCCGAGCCGGTGCAGAAAATCGCGAAACTGACAGGTTCGAATGCTGCCGACATCCCGGAGCTGTTGGCCGGCACCACCTTCCCGGATGCGCAGGCACAGCAAACTGATGCGCTGCTTAAAGGCGGCACGGCGAAGGCGATTGGGGAGACGGCGAAGTTCTTGAAGGAACAGGGAAAGGTTGAAGCGGTGTTGCCGGACTACTCAGCGTTCGTGACCGACAAATTCATCAGCCAGTAAGCAGATCGAATGTGGGAGCGGGCTTGCTCGCGAATGCGGTGTATCAGTCACACATGTACCGACTGACAGTCCGCATTCGCGAGCAAGCCCGCTCCCACATTTAGACCTATCGTGCTTCTGAGACCCGGTTTAGAGGGCCTTCTCGAAAATCTTCGAATTACGCTGATAGTTGTACAGCGACGCCCGCGCCGACGGCAGACGATCCACGCTGCTCGGCACAAACCCCCGCTCACGGAACCAGTGGGCGGTGCGGGTAGTGAGCACAAACAAGGTCTTCAACCCCTGCGCACGGGCACGGGCCTGGATACGTTCCAGCAACACATCACCTCGCGCGCCATGACGGTATTCCGGGTTCACCGCCAGGCATGCCAGCTCACCTGCGTCCGAATCCGCGATCTGGTACAGCGCCGCGCAAGCGATGATCATGCCTTCGCGTTCCACCACGCTGAACTGCTCGATCTCACGCTCCAGCACTTCCCGCGAACGGCGCACCAGGATGCCCTGCTCTTCCAACGGGCTGATCAGGTCGAGCAAACCGCCGACGTCTTCAATCGCGGCTTCGCGCACCTGCTCGAATTGTTCCTGGGCTACCAGCGTACCGCCACCGTCGCGGGTGAACAGTTCGGTGAGCAAGGCGCCGTCTTCGGCGTAGCTGACAATATGACTGCGCCCTACGCCACCCCGGCACGCTTCGGCGGCCGCATCGAGTAATTCAGCCTGATAGTTGCTGCTGCCCAGGCGTTGCAAGTGAGCCGGCACTTGTTGTGGACGCAGCTCACGGACCAGGCGACCGTTTTCATCGATCAGGCCCATGTCGGCGCCAAACAGCAACAGCTTGTCGGCACCCAGGTCGATGGCCGCGCGGGTGGCGACGTCTTCGCAGGCCAGGTTGAAGATCTCGCCGGTCGGCGAGTAACCCAACGGCGACAGCAACACGATGGAGCGTTCGTCCAACAGGCGGTTGATACCCTTGCGATCGACGCGGCGCACTTCGCCGGTGTGGTGGTAGTCCACGCCGTCCAATACGCCGATAGGGCGTGCGGTCACGAAATTACCGCTGGTTACACGCAGGCGCGAGCCCTGCATCGGCGACGAGGCCATGTCCATCGACAGGCGCGCTTCAATGGCGATGCGCAGGTGGCCGACCGCGTCGATCACACACTCCAGCGTCGCCGCGTCAGTGATGCGCATGCCTTCGTGATAAGTCGGGATCAGGCCACGTGCTTCAAGGCGCACTTCAATCTGTGGCCGCGAACCGTGGACCAGCACCAGGCGCACGCCCAGGCTGTGCAGCAGCACCAAGTCGTGGACGATATTGCCGAAGTTGGGATGCTCTACACCGTCGCCAGGCAGCATGACCACAAAGGTGCAGTCGCGGTGGGCGTTGATGTAAGGGGACGCGTGACGAAGCCAATTAACATAGTCGGGCATAAAACCTGGGCCTGTAATAAAAAGCAGCCGAAAAAGGATGAATCGTGAAAGCGCACAGCGGGCTGATGGTTATCGTCGGAACAGGCTTGGCGACACGCTCACTCTCCTTTCTATGTACGAACAGGTTGGGGTTAATTTATGCAGGTTTCAGGCAGTAATGTTCGATCAGTTGCCGCAATAGACGCACTGTAGGCGTCAAGCGTGACATTTCGAGGTACTCGCCCGGTTGGTGGGCACAGGCGATGTCGCCAGGGCCGAGCACCAGGGTTTCGCATCCAAGGCGCTGAAGATAAGGCGCTTCGGTGCCGAACGCTACTGCTTCGGCACGATGGCCGGTCAATCGTTCCGCTACCCGCACCAGTTCGGCATCTTCGGGTTGCTCGAAAGGTGGCACCTCGGGGAACAGCGGCGCGTAATCGATCTTGACCTGATGGCGCTCGGCCAAGGGCACGAGCTTCTGCCGGATAGCGTCGCGCAGTACTTGCGGGTCCATGCCCGGCAGCGGCCGCAGGTCGAACTCCAGGGAACACTGGCCGCAGATGCGGTTGGGGTTGTCGCCACCGTGGATGCAGCCAAAATTCAGGGTCGGCTGCGGCACGCTGAATTGCGGGTTGCGGTATTCGCGCTGCCAGGCCAGGCGCAAGCCACGCAGTTCGCCAATGGCGTCGTGCATGGCCTCAAGGGCGCTGTGGCCCAGGCTGGGATCCGACGAATGGCCGCTTTGGCCGAGGATGTCGATGCGCTCCATCATTACGCCTTTGTGCAGGCGGATCGGCTTGAGCCCGGTCGGCTCGCCAATCACCGCTGCGCGGCCCAGCGGGCGCCCCGCTTCGGCCAATGCGCGGGCGCCGGACATGGAGCTTTCTTCATCGCAGGTAGCGAGGATCAGCAGCGGCTGCTTGAACGGCTGATCCAGCAACGGCAGCACCGCCTCGATGGCCAGGGCGAAAAAGCCTTTCATGTCGCAACTGCCCAATCCTACCCAACGGCCGTCGACTTCCGTCAGCTTGAGCGGATCGGTCTTCCACAGTGCGGCGTCATAGGGCACGGTATCGCTATGGCCCGCCAGCACCAGCCCGCCGGGGCCGCTGCCGTAACTGGCCAGGAGGTTGAACTTGCCGGGGCTGACGTGTTGGATGTCGATGGCAAAACCCAGGTCGCCCAGCCAACTGGCGAGCAAGTCGATCACCGGGCGGTTGGTCTGGTCGAGAGAGGCCTGGGTGCAACTGACCGACGGCGCTGCAATCAGCGCGGCGAACTGCTCTTTCATGGACGGTAATGGCATGCGCGGCCTCTCGACTTCCCGGATGAGCCCCACTATAGAGCCATCTGCACGACACAATAAACCGTTGCGGCACGTTGCCGGGCTCAGTCCTGTACACTGCACGACCTTGGCAGCCACTCTTTTCCCCGGCTGCGCTCCCGATCCTGGATGTACCGGCCATGCAAAAAGAAACTGAAATCAAGCTTCGCGTCAGCCGCGAGACCCTCGCCGCGCTACGTGAGCACCCACTGCTGAAAAAACGCAACAAAAGTGGCTGGGAACGCCGTGAGTTGATGAACCAGTATTTCGACACCCCCGAGCGCGACCTGGCCCAGGCCAAAGTTGCCCTGCGCCTGCGCAAGGACGGTGACGACATCATCCAGACCCTCAAGACCCGTGGCCAAAGCGTCGCCGGCTTGTCGGAACGCAACGAGTACAACTGGGAATTGCCCAAAGCCAAGCTCGACGTGAAGAAACTCGACGGCGAATGCTGGCCCGAGCAACTGGCCGAGCTGGACAAAAAGACCCTCAAGCCGATCTTCACCACCGACTTCGTGCGTGAACGCGCCGAAATCGCCTGGGGCCGTGGCAAGGCCAAGGTGGTCATCGAAGCCGCCCTGGACCTGGGCCACGTGGTGGTCGGCAAGCAAAAAGAAGAAATCTGCGAGCTGGAACTGGAACTGCGTGAAGGCGAACCGGCTGCACTGCTGGAACTGGCCGCCGAACTGGCCGCCACCCTGGCCCTGATGCCGTGCGATATCAGCAAGGCTGAGCGCGGCTACCGCCTGTACGACTCCAGCAGCTATTCCCTGAGCCTGCCGGCGCCGCAGATCCACGCAGAAATGCCGCTGGACGATGCCTTCGCCGCCATCATGTGGCACCTGCTGGGCAGCAGCCAACGCCTGGCCGAGCAATACCGCTTCAATGGCCACTGGCGCCTCCTGCAAGACTGGGTCGACAACCTCGGCGAACTGCGCGCCCTGATCGGCAGCCTCGGCCAAGCCGCGCCGCGCCAATCCACCAGCGAACTGCGTAGCGCACTGGATGCCCTGTTGGAAGACTGGCGCCCATTGGTACAAGCCGGTGACGACGACGAAGACATTCGCAAAGCCGCACCGGAACAATTCGCCGAAGAACTGGAAGACGTGCGTTGGGGCCTGTTCTCATTGAACGCTTCGCGCTGGCTGATGGCCCGTACCTGGACCGCCGACCGCAACGTGCGTGGCAACCGCCAGGGCGCTGCACAAATCACCAACTGGCTGCCACGCTTGCTGGCCGACGACGCCGTCGCCCTGCAACTGCCGCGTTACCAGCAACAACCGGAAGACCTGGCCGAGCAACTGCCGCGCATCGAACGCATCCAAGCCTGGCTGCACCATGCGCGTCAGGTGGTCGACATCCCGGAGCTGGACCGTCTGTACGGCGAACTGAACAAGTTGGCACAACTGGCCAACCAGCCGATCACCGATGAGTCGCTGGATGCGCGGATGCATCAAGCGATTGCGGTGTACCAGAACCGTGCCTGGAAAACTCTGCTGCGCCTGTAAATAAACTGTGGCGAGGGAGCTTGCTCCCGCTGGACCGGGCTGGCGCTCCAGTGCGCAGCGCTCCCGATTTTTGGGGCCGCTGCGCAGCCCAGCGGGAGCAAGCTCCCTCGCCACAGAGGCTTCATCTACACTGGCAGGCTGGTGGTGGACTTGATCTCCGACAACGCCACAATCGAATTGACCTCCTGAATCCCCGGCACCATCGACAACTTCTCGAAGAAGAACCGCTCATAGGCCTCGATGTCCGAGGTGACGATGCGCAGCAGAAAATCCACTGCCCCCATCAGCACATAACACTCCAGTACTTCCGGAAACCCGCGAATCGCGTCGGTGAACTCGGTGAAGTTGGAGCGGCCGTGGGCGTTGAGTTTGACCTCGGCGAAAATCTGCGTGTTGAGGCCAATCTTCTTGCGGTCCAGTAACGTCACCTGGCCGCGAATCACCCCCTCTTCCTTGAGACGTTGAATACGCCGCCAGCACGGTGACTGGGATAAGCCGACCTGCTCGGCGATCTGCGCGCTGGACAGCGAGGCATCCTCTTGCAGCAGGGCCAGGATACGGCGGTCGTAGACGTCCAACTCGCTGTGCATATAAATTCCTTCCATTACGTTTATTTTGAATCAATCAATTCAAATAACTTTCAAACAAGCCCATCTTAGATAAGAAATCTCCGTTGTCGAATGTAAAAATTTCTCCAGTCGAATCTGGAGTTTTCCCATGCACGCCGTCGAAACCACACACACTGTTACCCGCGTCGATGCGTGGGCCGTCACCAGCGTTCATTGCCAGGCGCACTACCGGATCGTCGCCGAGGCGGAGCCGGATGTTTTATGCCGGGTCCTCAACTATTTCGCGCTGCAATGCCTCACGCCGCGACAGGTCACGGTGAATCGGGAAGATGACCTGCTGAACATCGACATCGTGATGGATGGCCTGAGCTGGCACCGCGCCCAAGTGATCGGTGAAAAGATTCGAAACCTGATCAGCGTGTGCACGCTGGATATGCGGTCGGCTGACTCCATGGGGCCTCAAGCGGTGGTGGCGGTCGCCCAGTAAAAGCCTGCAATACACGCTGGGAGGCAGATATTCATCGGCTGGCTAGCCTGGGATTTACACCCACGGCCCCCCAGGAAAACCTTCATGCCGGTTGATCAACGATTGGAACTGCATCAGCTGTTGCCGGCTTTGGTCGAAGGGCGGCTGATCACGCCTGAGCTCGCCCAACGCTTGTCGGCATTGCCGGCCAGCAACACTCAGCATCCGCTAGAGAGCATCGCAGCCCAAGGCCCGTGCCTGGAAACCCTGACCGAATGGCTCGCCCAACAGGCCGGGCAACCCTATCTGCGCATCGACCCGTTGAAGATCGACGTGGCGACGGTGGTGCCGCTGATGTCCCACGCATTCGCCCAGCGCCACGCCATCCTCGCGGTGGCGGTGGATGCGCAAACCGTCACGGTCGCCAGCGCCCAGCCCCATGTCACCAGCTGGGAAGCCGGGCTCTCGCAGGTGCTCAAGCGTTCAATCAGGCGCGTGGTCGCCAATCCCCAGGACATTACGCGCTGCATCGGTGAGTTCTACCGGCTGGCGAAGTCCGTCAGCGGCGCCGATCAAAAGGTCGTGGCGCCTGGCAATGTCGACCTGCTCAACCTCGGCGCCAGCGACCAGGAGCCGGATGCCAACGACGCGCACATCGTCAATATCGTCGATTGGCTGCTGCAGTACGCGTTCGCCCAGCGCGCCAGTGATATCCATATCGAACCCTGCCGTGAACAGGGGCGTGTGCGCTTTCGCATCGACGGGCTGTTGCATGACGTCTATCAGTTCCCGCCCTAGGTGACGATGGCCGTCGTCAGCCGCCTGAAAAGCTTGGGCCGTATGAACGTGGCAGAAAAACGCAGGCCCCAGGACGGCCGGGTCAAGACCAAAAGCCCGACGGGCGCGGAAGTTGAATTGCGCCTTTCCACCTTGCCCACGGCGTTTGGCGAGAAGCTGGTGATGCGGATATTCGACCCGCAGGTGCTGCTCAAAGGCTTTGACCAGTTGGGTTTGTCGGCTGATGACCAGCGACGCTGGCAATCCATGACGCGCCAAACCCACGGCATCATCCTGGTGACCGGCCCGACCGGTTCAGGCAAGACCAGCACGCTCTACACCACGCTCAGGCAACTGGCGACCCGGGAGATCAACCTGTGCACGGTGGAGGACCCGGTCGAGATGGTCGAACCGGCGTTCAACCAGATGCAGGTGCAGCACAACATCGACCTGACCTTCGCCAGCGGCATCCGCGCGTTGCTGCGCCAGGACCCGGACATCATCATGATTGGCGAGATCCGCGACCAGGAGACCGCCGAAATGGCAATCCAGGCTGCTCTGACCGGGCATCTGGTGCTGTCGACCCTGCATACCAACGACGCGCCCAGCGCCATCAGCCGCTTGCAGGAACTGGGCATTGCTCACTATTTGATCAAGGCCACGCTGTTGGGGGTGATGGCGCAGCGGTTGGTGCGGGTTTTGTGCCCTCACTGCAAGCAGGCGCAGGGTGAGGTCCATGAGGCGGTCGGATGCGTGGAATGTCGACACAGCGGTTATCGGGGCCGAGCCGGTGTGTACGAAATCATGGTGCTCAACGAAGCGCTCAAGACGTTGATCACGCCCGGCGCCGATGTGCAGGCGCTGCGCCAGGCGGCGATTGCCCAAGGCATGTGCAGCCTGCGCATGGCCGGCCTGCAAATGGTCGAGGCGGGGCAAACCACGATGGCGGAAGTACTGCGAGTGACCCCTGGGGATTCGGTAACAAATCCTTTGTTTGATCGGCAGTGAAACCGTTCTTATCGGTGACAACACCGTTACAATCGGACCAACGTCGTTTTACTGACTCATTCAGATAGGGAATCGCTATGCAGATCGGAACCGTACTGCTTCTTTTCGTGGGCTTGGCCATCGCCATCCTGTTCATGGGCTTCAAGGTCGTCCCCCAGGGTTACCAGTGGACAGTCGAGCGTTTCGGCCGCTACACCAACACCCTCAAGCCTGGCCTGAATATCATCATCCCGGTCATGGACCGCATCGGTCGCAAGATCAACGTGATGGAAAGCGTGCTGGATATCCCGCCCCAGGAAGTCATCACCGCCGACAACGCCACCGTGCAGATCGACGCCGTGTGCTTCTTCCAGGTGGTCAACACCGCCCAGGCGGCGTACGAGGTCAACAACCTCGAACACGCCATCCGCAACCTGCTGCAAACCAACATCCGTACCGTGCTCGGCTCCATGGAGCTGGATGCCATGCTCAGCCAGCGTGACGGTATCAATGAAAAACTGCTGAAAACCGTAGACGAAGCCACCGCACCGTGGGGCATCAAGATCACCCGTATCGAGATCAAGGACATCAGCCCGCCCGCCGACCTGATGGCCGCCATGTCGGGCCAGATGAAAGCCGAGCGGATCAAGCGTGCACAAATCCTCGAAGCTGAAGGCCTGCGAGCCTCCGCGATCCTGACCGCAGAAGGCAAAAAGCAGGCGCAAATCCTGGAGGCCGAAGGTAGCCGGCAGGCGGCATTCCTTGAGTCCGAAGCCCGCGAGCGTCAGGCCGAAGCTGAAGCCCGAGCGACCCAGGTGGTATCGGAAGCGATTGCGTCGGGCAACGTGCAGGCGGTCAATTACTTTGTCGCACAGAAATACATCGATGCGCTGGGCAAGCTGGCATCGGCCAACAACAGCAAGGTCATCCTGATGCCGCTGGAAGCCAGCCAGGTGATCGGTGCAGTCGGCGGTATCGGCGAGATCGTCAAGGCAACGTTCGACAACAAGAAAGGCTGAGGCCAGCGCCATGTGGGATTTCCTGCAGCATCTGTCGTTTTGGGATTGGCTGGCACTGGGTACGGTGTTGTTGATCCTTGAGGTATTCGGCGCCGGTGGTTACCTGCTGTGGATGGGCATCGCGGCGGCGGCCGTGGGTGTGATCAAGTTTTTGGTGCCACCCTTGGGGCTGGAGTGGCAACTGCTACTGTTTGCCGTGCTGTCGATCGTCACAGCCGTGTATTGGTGGAAGCGCCAGCGCAGCAGTGCCAAAGCCAGCGACCAGCCTGGCCTCAACGAGCGCGGCTCGGAACTGATCGGCCGCACCTTCGTGGTGCATCAGGCGATTGTGGACGGTCGGGGCAAGGTAAAGGTGGGTGACGGCGTGTGGATGGTCACTGGCCCGGACAGCCCCGTAGGCGCTCAAGTCCGGGTAGTTGCCCAGGAAGGTGTGGTGTTAAGGGTTGAAACTGTTTAGTCAGTGATGGAACTCGGTTGGACTAACTACAATCATAAAGTACAGATAACCCACCCGGAGTCACCCATCATGCGTCTTAAATATGCTGTCGCAACCCTTGCTGTGCTTTCCCTCCCTGTCGGTTCAGCCATGGCCGACAGTTTCTGGCGCAACGTCATCTCGTCCGGCGCCACTACCGGCTCGACATACCTGACGTTCAAGGACCACAAGCTGGTGGTCGCCGCGCAAGACGACGCAGGCAGCTTTGTTGCCAGCGATGGCGGCATCCGTGGCCCATACCTGGAAGCCGCGATGCAGAAAGTCCGCGCCGATAACCCTGGCCTGCAAGCCACGGATATGGAGCTGGCCAACGCCATCCTCGCGAAAAACGCCGTTACCGAATAACTCGGGCTCGATAAAAAATGCCGCTTTGAACAGCGGCATTTTTTTGCCTTCATTTCCTACGGTTATACCCGCCGAGTACTACGCATAGGTTCCTGCTTTCAATGTGGAGTACAGAGAAGTCCTGTCGAGCCTCATTCTGCTGGGCAACAAGCTATGGGTTCCTTTTTAAATAAAGCGAATCACTGCCCATGCACAAGATTGCCTACGTACTGCTGCTCTCTGCATTTGCGACCTCCTACACCCAGGCAGAAAGCTGGTACGGATCAGCAAAATTCAACAACGCCCGCCAGAACCTTTCCAGCTCGCTGCTCACCAGCCCTCGTGTGACTGAACGAGTGGACGCCCCAGATAGCACCAAGTCATTCGTAGCCTCTTTCGCCGCAGGTTACGCCTTTGAGAATGGCTGGCGCCTGGAAGGGGAATACACAATGCCGAACAACTCGACATTCAAATCCTACTGGGCCCCCTTCAATGCCAACGTCAACAGCATGCACGTCCAGAGCCAACGCTTGATGCTCAATGGCTATAAAGACATCCCGATCAACCCATGGTTATCGTTCTACGGCATGGCCGGCGTGGGTGTCGCTCGCATTGAAGCCGAAGGCTATCAAACCAACGAGACCCGTCGCTTTGCCAATAATCGCCAGCACAACTTTGCCTACAGTGTGGGCATGGGACTTGAAGCCAAGGTCAGTGAGCAAATCACACTGGGGGCTGGTTATCGATATATCGCCATGGGCGATGTTGAAACCGGCTACAACACATTCGCAAACCGTGTGAACGCCAGGGATGAACAACTCAAAGGCAAGCTCAAGGAACAAAATGTGTTCCTGGAAGCGCGCTACGCCTTCTAAAGCCCGTAGAGAATGCCGCTGTTGAAGCGGCATTTCTTACTTAAACACTGACGATTCATTCACAGGCGACAGGCTATATTCAGTCACACCGTGTAACCATACCGGTACTGATCGCTTACTCATCGCCAATCTGAAACGGATGCCTTCGTCGTCATGAGCCAACAGCCTTTCCTGCCTTTCTCCAAACCCACCATTGATGAAGCCACCATCTCGGCGGTCGGCGATGTACTGCGCTCGGGCTGGATCACCAGCGGGCCGAAGGTGCAGGCATTCGAGGCTCAGCTGTCGGAATACTTTGGCGGCCGGCCGGTGCGCACCTTCAACTCGGGCACCTGCACCATGGAGATTGCCCTGCGCATTGCCGGTATCGGGCCGGGCGATGAAGTCATTACCACGCCGATCTCCTGGGTGGCCACGGCCAACGTGATTCTGGGAGTCGGCGCCACGCCGGTGTTTGCCGATATCGACCCGATCACCCGCAACATCGACCTGGCTCAGGTGGAGGCGGCGATTACCCCGCGCACGAAGGCGATCATCCCGGTTTACCTGGCCGGCCTGCCCCTGGACATGCCGATGCTGTATGCACTGGCGAACAAGTACAACCTGCGTATCGTCGAGGACGCTGCCCAGGCATTGGGTTCAAGCTGGGATGGCGAGCGCATCGGCGCCACCGGTGATTTCGTGTCGTTCAGCTTCCAGGCCAACAAGAACATCACCTCTTCCGAGGGCGGTTGCCTGGTGTTGAACAATGCCGAGGAAGCGCGTCTGGCCGAAAAGTATCGCCTGCAGGGCGTCACCCGCACCGGCTTCGATGGCTTGGATGTAGATGTGCTGGGCGGCAAGTTCAACATGACCGACATCGCCGCCGCCATTGGCCTGGGGCAGTTTGCTCATATCGAGAAGATCACCGCGCATCGCCAGAACCTGGCGCGACACTACTTCAAGTGCTTTGGCAGTGATTTTGAAGCGTTGTACGGCGCACAACTGCCACCGGCCGACTTCGAAAACAGCAACTGGCACCTGCTCCAACTGGTGCTGCCAGAGCGTCAGGACGGCCTGCCGGCCCGCGCCACCTTCATGGAGCAGATGCAGGCCCACGGCGTCGGCATTGGCTATCACTACCCGCCGATCCACCTGCTGAGTCTTTATCGGGCACAGGGCTTCAAGGAAGGCATGTTCCCGGTGGCAGAAAAGGTCGGTCGTTTGATCGTGTCGTTGCCGATGTTCACGGCGATGACGGAAGCGGATGTGGAGCGGTCGGTAGCGGCAGTGAAAGCGGTTCTACAGCGCTGAAAGCACATTGCGGGAGCCGGATAACCGGCTCCCGCAACAGAATCACTCGCCGATGGCGGCTTTGTAGCCAGCAGCATCCAGCAGTTTTTCCAGATCAGCCGGGTTGCTCGGCTTGAGCTTGAAGATCCACGCGCCGTACGGGTCGGAGTTCAGCAGCTCAGGGCTACCGCTCAGCTCTTCATTGACGGCAATCACTTCGCCTGCAACCGGAGCGTAGATGTCCGAGGCGGCCTTCACCGACTCAACCACACCCGCTTGGCCGGCAGCGTCAAACTGCGCGCCCACTTCGGCCAGCTCAACAAACACCACATCACCCAACGCTTCCTGAGCATGGTCGGAAATACCGACGGTCACGGTGCCGTCAGCTTCCAGGCGTGCCCATTCGTGGCTTTCGGCAAAACGCAGGTCGGCAGGGATATCGCTCATAATCTGTGTCCTCAAGAAGTAATGTCAGCGGCCATTGGCCTGCCGGAAATAGGTTAGATCAAGGTTTTGCCATGGCGCACGAAGGTCGGTTTGACCACTCGAACCGGGTACCACTTGCCGCGGATTTCCACTTCGGCCCGATCAGCGGTTGCCGTCGGTACTCGCGCCAGAGCAATGGATTTGCTCAGCGTAGGAGAGAAACTACCACTGGTGATCTCCCCTTCGCCAATATTGGCGATACGAACCACCTGGTGAGCGCGTAGAACCCCACGCTCTTCCAGTACCAGCCCGACCAGTTTGAACTGCACACCTGCCGCTTTTTCTGCTTCCAGCGCGGCGCGACCGATGAAATTGCGTTCGGCAGGCTCCCAGGCAATGCTCCAGGCCATGTTCGACGCCAAAGGCGAAACATCCTGATGGATGTCCTGACCGTAGAGGTTCATACCGGCTTCCAAACGCAGGGTATCGCGGGCGCCAAGGCCGATGGGGGAAATACCGGCACCTACCAGGTCGTTGAAAAAGCCCGGCGCCTGATCGGCCGGCAGGACAATTTCCAGACCATCTTCGCCGGTGTAACCCGTACGCGCGATAAACCAATCGCCGTCGGCCTGGCCTTCGAAGGGTTTGAGCTGGTGAATCAGCGCGCCGCGCGACTGGGTCACCAGCTCGGCAATCTTCTGCCGGGCGTGGGGGCCTTGGATGGCGAGCATGGCCAGCTCAGGGCGTTCATGCAGTTGCACCTGGTAACTGCCCAGTTGCGCGTGCATCCAGGCCATGTCCTGATCACGGGTGGCGGCATTCACCACCAGGCGATAGGCGGCTTCGGTGCGGTAGACAATCATGTCGTCCACCACGCCGCCCTTTTCGTTGAGCATGGCGCTGTACAACGCACGGCCGCAGCCGTGCAGGCGTTCGACATCATTGGCCAGCAGGTACTGGAGCCATTCCTTGGCCTGGGGGCCGGTGACATCGATCACGGTCATATGAGATACATCGAACACCCCGCAGTCGCGTCGCACCTGATGGTGTTCTTCAACTTGCGAGCCGTAGTGCAGAGGCATATCCCAACCGCCAAAATCGACCATTTTCGCGCCGAGGGCGAGATGCAGGTCATACAGAGGCGTACGCTGTCCCATGGGTTTCTCCTTCCGGGCGTGGCGAAGGTGCGCGGAGCTACTGTTCGCGCTGAACACCTTGAATTACAAGGCCTGCAGCCACGCCCAGCGACCCGCTCCGAAAGACGAAGCGCACCGAATGCCGCGCATTGTAGCCGCAAGCCGTAGGACTGGCACCTAACCGATTTGCCGGGCGGAGCGTCGAATCAGCCCGATCACCGGCAACAGGCCGACCAACACCAACGTCAACGCGGGCAAAGAGGCCCGTGCCCATTCACCTTCACTGGTCATTTCAAAGATCCGCACGGCGAGCGTGTCCCAGCCGAACGGGCGCATCAGCAGGGTCGCGGGCATTTCCTTGAGCACATCGACAAACACCAGCAGTGCCGCACTCAAGGTCCCCGGCAGCAGCAACGGCAGATACACTTTGCAAAACAGTCGCGGGCCACTGACGCCAAGACTGCGCGCAGCTTCCGGCAAGGAGGGCCGGATGCGCGCCAGGCTGTTTTCCAACGGCCCATAGGCCACCGCCAGGAAACGCACCAGATACGCCAGCACCAACGCCGACAGGCTGCCCAACAGCAATGGTTTGCCCGCCCCGCCGAGCCAGCCGGACAGCGGCACCACCAGTTCGCGGTCCAGATAGCTGAACGCCAACATGATCGACACCGCCAACACCGAACCCGGCAACGCATAACCGACATTGGCCAGGCTGATGCCGGAGCGGATCGCCCGCGTCGGCGCCAGCCGGTTGGCGAATGCCAGCACCAGCGCCACGCTGACCGTGATCAGGGCAGCGATCCCGCCCAGATAAAGCGTGTGCACAATCAGGCCGGAGTAGCGTTCATCCAGGTCGAAGCGACCGCGCTGCCAGAACCAGGCAACCAGTTGCAGCATCGGGATCACAAAGGCACAGGCGAACACCAGCCCACACCAACTACTCGCCGCTGCCGCCTTGAACCCGCGCAGGTGATAAAGCGCCTTACCCCGTGGCCGCTCGTTGCTCGGTCGACTGGCGCCCCGTGCGCGCCGCTCGCCATACAGCACCAGCATCACCACCAGTAGCAACAGGCTGGCCAACTGGGCCGCGCTGGACAGGCTGAAAAAGCCGTACCAGGTCTTGTAGATGGCGGTGGTGAAAGTATCGAAGTTGAACACCGAGACCGCACCAAAATCCGCCAGGGTCTCCATCAATGCCAACGCCACCCCGGCGCCAATCGCCGGCCGCGCCATGGGCAGGGCCACATGCCAGAACGCTCGCCACGGCGATTGCCCCAACACCCGCGCCGCTTCCATCAGCCCTTTGCCCTGGGCCAGAAACGCCGTGCGCGCCAACAGATAAACGTAGGGATAGAACACCAGCACCAACACGATGATCACACCGCCGGTGGAACGCACCCGAGGCAGCCTCAAGCCACTGCCAAACCATTCGCGCAGCAGGGTTTGCACCGGGCCGGAGAAATCCAGCAAGCCGACAAACACAAAAGCCAGGACGTACGCGGGAATGGCGAACGGCAGCATCAACGCCCAATCGAGCCAGCGCCGGCCGGGGAACTCGCAGAGGCTGGTCAGCCAGGCCAGGCTCACACCCAACAGGGTCACGCCGACGCCGACACCCAACACCAGGGTCAGGGTGTTGCCGAGCAGGCGCGGCATCTGGGTTTCCCAGAGGTGGGACCAGATTTGTGCATCGATGCTTTGCCAGGACAGTAACAGCACGCTCAGCGGCAGCAGCACCAGGGCAGCGACGGTGAAGACCGGCAGGTACCAACGGCGTTGGGCGGGGTGGGCCAATGAGAAACTCTCAGAATAATAAAGATTTTCAAGGCGCCGCTAACCAATGTGGGAGCGGGCTTGCTCGCGAATGCAGTGTATCAGCCACACATGTATCGACTGACACGACGCTTTCGCGAGCAAGCCCGCTCCCACATTTCGATCTGCGGCGTTTTAAAAATTTAGTTCCAGCCAGCGCGATCCATCAACCGAATCGCCTCAGCCTGGCGCTTGCCCGCCACTTCCACCGGCAAGGTGTCCGCCACGAACTTGCCCCAGCTCGCGACTTCCGCCGAGGGCGGTACGGCCGGGTTGGCCGGGAATTCCTGGTTCACGTCGGCAAAGATCTTCTGCGCCTCAGGCGTGGTCATCCACTCCACCAGTGCCTTGGCAGCTTCCGGGTGCGGTGCGTGCTGGGTCAGGCCGATGCCCGACAGGTTCACATGCACGCCACGGTCGCCCTGGTTCGGCCAGAACAGCTTTACCGCCAGCTCCGGCCTCTGCTTGTGCAAGCGGCCGTAGTAGTAGGTGTTGACGATGCCCACATCGCACTGCCCGGCATTGATGGCCTCCAGCACGGCGATGTCATCGGAGAACACGTCGGTGGACAGGTTGTTCACCCAGCCCTTGACGATTTCTTCGGTCTTGGCCGCACCGTGGGTTTCGATCAGGGTGGCGGTCAGCGACTGGTTGTAGACCTTTTTCGCCGTGCGCAGGCACAGGCGGCCTTCCCACTGTTTGTCGGCCAGGGCTTCGTAGGTGGTGAGGTCGCCCGGTTTTACCCGGTCGGTGGAATAGGCGATGGTCCGCGCGCGCAGGCTCAAGCCGGTCCAGGTGTGTTTGGACGAGCGGTATTGCAGGGGAATGTTCTTGTCGATCACCGGGGAAGTGAACGGTTGCAGGATGCCCATTTGCTCAGCCTGCCAGAGGTTGCCGGCATCGACGGTGAGCAGCAGGTCGGCGGTGGCGTTTTCGCCCTCGGCCTTGATGCGCTGCATCAGCGGGGCTTCCTTGTCGGTGATGAATTTCACCTGCACGCCGGTTTTCTTTGTGTAGGCGTCGAACACCGGCTTGATCAGTTCGTCGATGCGCGAGGAGTAGACCACCACTTCGTCGGCGGCCTGCACGGTGGTGCTGCCGATCAGGGTGAGTGCCAGGGCAGTCAGGAGGCGCTTGGGTGCCAACATGGGTGCGGTCTCTCATTTGCAAAAAGAGGGCAAATGATAAGGACTCACATTTGGTAGCGCTTGGTGGAGGCGTTACCAGATGTTGCATGGCCGGGATTTGCAGTGCGGCTTATGGCCTCATCGCGGGCAAGCCCGGCTCCCACAGGGGATAGCATTTCAACCTCAGGGTTTGGCGAGCTCCGGAAGGTCGCCGGTCAGACCCAGCGCCTGGCGCACAAAGACGGCCTTGGCCTCGGGCATCTGGTCGACCATTTTCAATCCAGCGTTGCGCAACCAGCGCAGCGGCAGTTGATCGGCCTGGAACAGTCGCTCAAAACCTTCCATCGCCGCCATCAACGCCAGGTTGTGCGGCATGCGTCGACGCTCGTAGCGGCTCAGTACCTTTACATCCGCCAGGCGCTCGCCGCGCTCGGTTGCCGACAACAAGACTTCAGCCAGTGTCGCCGCATCCAGGAACCCCAGGTTCACGCCCTGCCCCGCCAAGGGATGGATGACGTGCGCCGCGTCGCCAATCAACGCGAGGCCTTCGGCCACATAGCGCTTGGCGTGACGCTGACGCAGTGGCACGCAGACGCGCGGGTCGGCGCTCAGCACCGTGCCGAGCCGCCCTTCGAAGGCGCGCTCCAGCTCACGGCAGAAGCTTTCATCATCCAGCGCCATCAAGCGCTCGGACTCGGCCGGCGTGGTCGACCAGACGATCGAACACCAATCTTCCTGCCCCTCTCGCACCAGCGGCAAGAACGCCAATGGGCCGGTGTCGGTAAAGCGTTGCCACGCGGTGCGCTGGTGCGGCTGGCTGCTGCGTACGCTGGTGACGATGGCGTTATGCAGGTAATCCCATTCGCGGGTCGCGGTGCCGGTCAGGCGACGCACAGCGGAGTTGGCGCCATCGGCAGCCACCACCAACGGCGCGCGCAGCGTGCGGCCGTCGGCCAGGGTCAGCAGCCAGTCATCGCCGGAGCGGCGCATCTGTTCCAGGCGTGCATTGGCCAGCAGGCCCAGGTCGCAGTCGTGCAGACGGTCGAGCAGCGCATCCTGCACCACGCGGTTCTCGACGATATGCCCCAGCACTTCAGCATGCACACTGGCGGCGGAAAAATGGATCTGCCCGGTGCCGCTGCCGTCCCACACTTGCATCTCGCCATAAGGGCTTGCACGGCGCGACACAATGCCGTCCCACACGCCCAGACGTTCAAGGATGCGCTGGCTCGCGGCCGACAAGGCGCTCACGCGGGGTTCGAATGCGGCCTCGCGGTCGAACGGCTTGACGCTCAGCGGGCTACCGTCGAGCAGCAGCACCTGCAGGCCACTGCCCTGCAACGCCAGCGCCAGGGCGCTTCCGACCATTCCGGCCCCGACAATCAGCACATCTGCGCGCATGTCCATGCTTTAAGCCTGTCTCGCTGGCGGCTTGCGCCGCACGTAAAGGGTTTTGTCGACCCGCGCCACCAGGGTGCCGGAGCCGTCATGAATCTCAACCTTGAGGTGGGGCAGGTACTTCTCGCCCCCTTCGGTCTGCCGGCGGATCTCATCGAGCAAGGCATCATCGATGGAAAACTCGGCATACACCGGGCCTTTGCCCGGCGAGATGAAATCGATACTCGCCGCCTTGTCCCACACGATGTAGTCGCGGCCCAGGTTTTCCATCAACAGCAGCATGTAGAACGGGTCGACCATCGAATACAGGCTGCCGCCAAACTGTGTGCCGACGTAATTTCGGTTGTACCAGCCCAGGCCCATGCGCACTTTGACATGCCGGAAGTCCGCGCTCAGTTCTTGCACCCGTACACCCGCGCCGAGGTACGGCGGGTACAGGCTCAGGAACCAACGCAATAACCGCGCCTTGCCCACACGTTGGATCAACCAGTTACGCATCGGGACGTGTACCCAGGCCCATGGCCTGACGGGCGAACCAGCGCTTGGCCGGCGGCAGCAAGTCCAGGCCCAGCAGGCCCATGTTGCGCCCCAGGGCGACCAACGGTTGAGCGCTGCCAAACAGGCGCGTGACCTGGTCGGAGAAACCCACGGTGAGCTTCTGGTCCAGGCGCTGACGCTCGCGATAACCCTGCAAGGTGGCCAGGTCACCCGGCACTTGCGGTCCCGCCAACAAGGCTTCAGCCAATGCATTTGCATCACGCAGGGACAGGTTGAAGCCCTGCCCCGCAATCGGGTGTAGGCTGTGGGCCGCGTTGCCGAGGATAGCCAGGTGGGAGCGCACTTGCTCCTCGGCTTCAACCAGTGTCAGCGGGTACAGATGACGGGCGCCGACTTGCTTCAGCGTGCCCAGGCGGTAGCCGAACACGCCCTGCAACTCGCTCAAAAAGCTGCGCTCGTCGAGATTGGCCAGGCGTTGCGCGTCCATGCCGATGCGCGTCCACACCAGTGCGCAGCGGTTGTCCGGCAGCGGCAGCAAGGCCATCGGGCCCTCGTCGGTGAAACGCTCGAAGGCTTCACCGTTATGGGATTCGCTGGGGGTGATGTTGGCGATCAGCGCGCTCTGGTTGTACGGGCGGGTTTTCACGCCGATGCCCAATTGCTCGCGCAAACCGGAACGGCCACCGTCAGCCAGCACGGCGAGGTCGCATTCCAGCACGGTTTCATCATTGAGGGTCAGGCGGTAGCCATCGGGCAGCGGTTCCATGCGTGTGACTTCGGCCGGGCAACGCCAGCTGACCACCTCTTTGTCCAGGCCTTGCCACAGGCATTGGCCCAGCCAGGCGTTTTCCACCACATAGCCGAGGGCCGGCACGCCCTCTTCCATGGCGGACAGGCGCGCGGTGGAGAAACGCCCACGGTCAGACACATGAATCTGCTTGATCGGCTCGGCGCGGCGCGAAATCTCTTGCCACAAGCCCAGGCGCTGATAGATCTGCCGTGCACCAAAGGACAACGCAGAAGAGCGCGCATCGTAGCTCGGCTGGTAGCTGTCGCCCGGCGCAAAAGGTTCGATCAGCACGATCTTCCAGCCGCGCGCCTTGGCCCCAGCCTGCAACGCCAGCGCCAGGCTGGCGCCGACCAGGCCGCCGCCAATGATTGCCAGGTTGACCCGGCTCATCGGGCAGCCGCCATCAGCGCTTCAATTTCAGCGACGGTCTTGGGCACGCCACCGGTCAGGATTTCACAGCCTTGCTTGGTCACTACCACGTCGTCCTCGATGCGTACGCCAATGCCACGCCATTTCTTTGCCACATTCGGGTTGTCCGGCGAAATATAAATGCCCGGCTCTACGGTCAGCGCCATGCCGACTTCCAGCACCCGCCACTCACCGCCCACTTTGTACTCGCCCACATCATGCACATCCATGCCCAGCCAGTGGCCAGCGCGGTGCATGTAGAAGGCTTTATAGGCTTCGTTGGCGATCAACTCGTCGACGTCACCCTGCAGCAACCCCAGCTTCACCAGACCGGCAGTAATCACCTGCACGGTGGCCTCATGCGCCTGGTTCCAATGCTTATTCGGAGCGATCTCGGCAAACGCGGCCTCTTGGGAAGCCAGCACAATTTCGTAGATCGCCTTCTGTTCCGGCGAAAATTTGCCATTGACCGGCCAGGTGCGAGTGATGTCGCTCGCGTAGCAGTCAATCTCGCAACCGGCGTCAATCAGCACCAGGTCGCCGTCCTTGAGCAGCGCGTCATTCTGCTGGTAATGCAGGATGCAGCTGTTGCGCCCGGCGGCGACGATGGAGCCGTAGGCCGGCATTTTCGCGCCGCCTTTGCGGAACTCATAATCCAGTTCGGCTTCCAGGCTGAACTCATACAGGCCGGCGCGGCTGGCTTGCATCGCCTTCACGTGGGCCGCGCAGGAGATTCGCGCGGCCTCGCGCATCACCTTCACTTCTGCCGCCGATTTATACAGGCGCATGTCGTGGAGCAGATGATCCAGGGCAACGAATTCGTTCGGCGGCTGGGCGCCCAGGTGGGCCTTGGAGCGGATCACGTTGATCCATTCCATCAGGTGCCGGTCGAACTCGGCATTGCTGCCCATGGCCGAGTACACCCGGTCGCGACCTTCGATGAGGCCGGGCAGGATGTCGTCGATATCGGTGATGGGGAACGCGTCGTCGGCGCCAAAGTCACGGATCGCGCCTTCGGTGCCGGCGCGCAGGCCGTCCCACAGTTCGCGTTCGGCGTTGCGCTCGCGGCAGAACAGCACGTACTCGCCGTGCTGGCGACCGGGCATCAGCACGATCACCGCTTCCGGCTCGGGGAAACCGCTCAGGTACTGGAAGTCGCTGTCCTGGCGGTACACGTGTTCGACATCGCGATTGCGGATCGCCACGGCGGCGGCCGGCAGGATCGCGATGCTGTTGGGTTCCATCTGCGCCATGAGCGCCTTGCGGCGTCGGGTGTATTCCGCTCGGGGGATATGGATCATGGGCAGATGGGCTTCCTTTCTTAGTGCAGCGAAGGCTTGGGCGCAGCGGGCTCAGCGGACTTCTTGGTCTCGGTGAACAGCAGCAGCGGCGCGACGCGCAGGTATTCCATGACTTCCATGTAATCGCCTTCGCCGTCTTCGGACTCTTCCAGAGCGTCTTGCACCTGGGAGATCGCTGCCAAATCCTGCAACACTTCCTTGGCGTCGGTGCTCAGTTCCAGGCCGCCGGCGTTGACGCCGAAACCGTGGAGGAAGCCTTGGCACCATTGGCCCAGGGCAGCGGCGCGCTCGGCGAGCGGTGCGTCGTCGGTCGGCAGCAGCAGGACCACGGTGACGTCATCACCGGTCAGCTCGCCCTTGACCATCTCTTGCAGGCCGATCAGCGCGTTACGCACGTTGTCGGTCGGCTCGGTCTCAAGCAGCTCGGCCACGTCAGCCAGCCAGTTGTCGGCATCAAAGCCAACGCCGGTGCAGCTACGGCCCAGCAATACGCCGTGCAGTTCAGCAGGCGAGCAAGGGTGGCCGCTGGTGCTCAGCAGTTTGGAAAAAGCGTCGTACGGGGAGTTCTGAATAGGCATGGTGAGCTAGGCGCCAGACGGCGCAATGTCTAGAATGGAGCGCTGTATCCTAGCACCGGCAGACGTACCAAGACTATCAAGGGCGTCAGATCGTTTATCCTGCAGTTGCCATTCATCAGACAAATCCAGTGGAACCCAATGGAAGACACCGACCTGCAAGCGCTGATGGCCAGACTCGAATTGCTAATTACCCGGGTCGAGCAACTAAAGAGCCAAAACGGACTCCTATTAGCTCAGGAAAAGACCTGGCGCGAGGAACGCGCTCACCTCATTGAAAAAAACGAAATCGCCCGGCGTAAGGTCGAATCGATGATTTCGCGCCTGAAGGCCCTGGAGCAAGACTCATGAGTTCAAGCAATAGCGTCACCGTGCAGATCCTCGACAAAGAATATTCGA
Source organism: Pseudomonas sp. IPO3749 (assembly GCF_013386605.1). Taxonomy (NCBI): domain Bacteria; kingdom Pseudomonadati; phylum Pseudomonadota; class Gammaproteobacteria; order Pseudomonadales; family Pseudomonadaceae; genus Pseudomonas; species Pseudomonas sp. IPO3749. Next base: position 24,649 of record NZ_JACARN010000056.1, read on the forward strand.
TCATCTGCCCCCAGGAAGAGCGCAACAACCTGGTGAGCGCCGCCCGCTACCTGGATGGCAAGATGCGTGAAATCCGCAGCAGCGGCAAAGTGATCGGCGCCGACCGTATCGCCGTGATGGCCGCGCTGAACATTACCCACGATCTGCTGCATAAGCAGGAACGCCCTGACGTGCAGGCCAGCGGCTCGACGCGTGAGCAGGTGCGTGACCTGCTGGAGCGTGTCGATCTGGTGCTTTCCAGCGATTCAGACGCACCCAAGGGCTGATTGCCGCGACGGTTTAAGGTATACTCGCCCCACTCCCTGGCGTGTTTGCCAGTCGGCGATGTCCCTGAGCCGATTCGCACTACCCTGGAAGTTGCACGTTGGGCTGGTGTGCATGTCCGCTAGACGGAAAGCCTTAAAGCCTACTGCATCTTCCACCTTGAACTTTCGGGTTCAAGGGCTAAGTCGACAGCGGCTCTGTCGGGGAGCCTGAATTCCCAAACTCAATGCCAGTCCTCGGACTGGCATTGTTTTATGAGCCGGAAACCATGACCGAACCTGCGCCGCTTTCCCGTCCGCAACTTCGACGCATGTTGCGCAAAGCCCGCCGCGCCCTCACGCCGAGCGAGCAGCGCAAGGCCGCCCAGGGCCTGTATCGGCAACTGGCACAGCACCCGCTGTTTCGCCGGGCCAAACATATCTCTTTATATCTACCGACGGACGGTGAAATCGATCCGCGCCTGCTGCTGCGCGCCGCCCAGCGCCGGGGCAAGGCCACTTACCTGCCGGTGCTCAGCGCCTGGCCACGGACCAAGATGGTGTTCCAGCGCGTGCGGCCTGGGGAAAAGCTGCTGCCCAATCGCTTTCGCATCCTGGAGCCACGAGTGAATATCAGCCGCCAGCGCAAAGTCTGGGCCTTGGACCTGGTGCTGTTGCCGTTGGTGGGGTTCGATGATGCCGGTGGACGCCTGGGCATGGGCGGCGGGTTCTACGATCGCAGCCTGGCTTACCTGGCGCGCCGCCAAAGCTGGCGCAAGCCGACGCTGTTGGGCCTGGCCCATGAATGTCAGAAGGTCGATCGATTGAAACAGGCAAGCTGGGATGTGCCGTTGGCGGGCACCGTCACCGATAAGCATTGGTATAGTGCGAAGACGCCACTGGAATCAGCGGCGCCTTAGAAAGAAGAGTCAGCGTTTGAACGGTTGCGGCTGCTGCTGAGCCAGTTCAACGGGCGCATCGGTCTTGTTCGACCACAAGCTTTGGGCATACCCGGTGGTCACGACGCCCAGACCAAACAAAATCACCAAAATCCATAGTAAATCCGGTTTACGTTGCATCGATTGCCCCCCTGCAGGCACCTCGTACACGATGACAACAACGTTCCAAAGTAGTCCGTTGCAGCTGCGTCAAGCTTTAAAAGCCGGCATTCTGCGGTAACGTGAACCAACACGCAAACCTTGGCGCCAACCGACTGTCGGTTTGTCATCAAATTGCCTGACAACTTGCCCACTGCTTTTTTCAGGAGCCCAAAAATGGCCTATTGGCTGATGAAATCCGAGCCCGACGAACTCTCTATCAAAGGCCTGGAAAAGCTCGGCGAAGCGCGCTGGGACGGGGTTCGCAACTACCAGGCGCGCAACTTCCTGCGAGCCATGGCGGTGGGTGACCAATTTTTCTTCTACCACTCCAGTTGCCCGGAGCCGGGCATTGCCGGCATCGGCAAAATCGTCGAGGCGGCCTACCCGGATCCCACCGCGCTGGAGCCCGAAAGCCACTACTTCGACGCCAAGGCCACCCCGGAAAAAAATCCGTGGAGCGCGATCAACGTCGCCCACGTCCAGACCTTCCCCAACGTGCTTGGCCTGGGCTACCTCAAACAACAAGCCGCCCTTGCCGAACTGCCCCTGGTGCAAAAAGGCAGCCGCCTTTCAGTGATGGCCGTCACGCCCGAGCAATGGGCCGCCGTGATCAATTTGCTTTAACTGACCGGTATCAAAGCCCCGCCGGGGCAAACCGCTCAAACTAGGACGCTAATGCCGCAGGAAGCAGCCATGTCGACGAACCACCACGCCTCACGCCTTTTCGCCATCGCCCTCATTGCCCTGTTGCTGGGCGCCGGCGGCTTCGGTTACTGGCGCTCCACCCAGGACCGCCTGCCCGAAGGCCTGAGCATGGGCAATGGCCGCCTGGAATCCACCGAAGTGCAGATCGCCGCCAAGATCCCCGGCCGCCTGGCCGAAGTACGCGTGGACGAAGGCGACAAGGTCCTCAAAGGCCAACTGCTCGCACGCATGGACACTCGCACGCTGGAAGCCCAGCGCGCCCAGGCCGAAGCCGAAGTGCTGCGCGCCAAGGAAAACTTCGCGGCCGCCGAGGCCAACGTGCAACTGCGCCAGAGCGAGCAACTGCTGGCCAACCAGGAACTCAAGCGCACCCAGGAACTGTACAAACGCGGCTTCGCCAGCAGCCAGCTGATTGACCAACAGCAGGCGCGGCAGAACACCGGCAACGCCGCCGTGATTGCCGCGCAAGCCCAAGTCAATTCGGTCAAGGCGGCGATTGGCGCCGCCGAAGCCCAGGTCGCCCAGCTCACCAGTGAGATCGATGACAGCAGCCTGCGCGCGCCCATCGACGGGATTATCCAACTGCGCCTGGCCGAGCCGGGCGAAGTGCTCGGCGCGGGCGGGCGTGTCCTGTTGCTGATCGATCCCAACGATCAATACATGAACCTCTACCTGCCAGCCTCCGTCACCGGCCGCCTGACCGTCGGCAGCGACGCGCGCATTCTGCTCGACGCCCTGCCCGACCAACCGCTGCCGGCGAAGATCAGCTTTGTCGCCGCCAAATCCCAGTTCACCCCCAAGGAAGTGGAAACCCGCGACGAACGCCAGAAACTGGTGTTCCGCGTCAAACTGCGCCTGACCCAACCCAGCGCCGTGCCCCAAGCCAAACCGGGCATGCCCGGCGCCGGCTACGTGCGCACGGCTGATATCGACTGGCCGGCCAACCTGCGATGACCGGCCTGGCGCTGCAAGCCACGGCAATCAACCATCGCTACGGCAAGCAACAGGCCCTGCTCGACATCACGTTCAGCCTCCCGGCCGGTACGCGTTGCGGGTTGATCGGGCCGGATGGCGCGGGCAAGTCGAGCCTGCTGGGCTTGATCGCCGGGGTCAAAAAGCTCCAGGACGGTCAACTGCAAGTGCTGGGCGGTGCGATTGAAGACCGCCGCCACCGCAACAGCCTGTACCCGCGCATCGCCTTTATGCCTCAAGGGCTGGGCGGCAACGTGTATCCCGAGTTGTCCATCAGCGAGAACATCCGTTTCTTTGCCACGTTGTTTGGCCTGTCGAAAGCCGACTGCGACCAGCGCATGCACAACCTGCTGCTGGCCACCGACCTTGCGCGCTTCGCAGAACGCCCGGCCGGCAAGCTCTCCGGCGGGATGAAACAGAAACTCGGCCTGTGCTGCGCGCTGATCCACGACCCGGACCTGTTGATCCTCGACGAGCCCACCACCGGCGTCGACCCACTGTCACGCCGGCGCTTCTGGGAACTGGTCGAAAGCGTCCGCCAAGAACGCCCCCAACTGACGCTGCTGGTGGCCACGGCCTACATGGAAGAAGCCGAGCAATTCGAATATTGCCTGATGCTCGATCGCGGCAAGCTGATTGCAGACGGACTAAGCCGTGAATTGGCGGGCGCAACCGCCAGCGGCAAACTGGACGAAGCCTTCACCCACTTCCAGGGCGACAGCGCCCACGACAACCAGCCGCTGGTGATTCCACCGAGGGAAAGCGACACCACCGATATCGCCATCGAAGCCCACGACCTGACCCTGCGTTTCGGTGATTTCACCGCCGTGAACAAGGTCAGCTTCGCCATTGGCCGCGGCGAGATCTTCGGCTTCCTCGGCTCCAACGGCTGCGGCAAGACCACCACCATGAAGGTGCTCACCGGCCTGATGCCCGCTACCGAAGGCAGCGCGACGCTACTGGGCAATCCGGTGGACGCCAAGGACCTCGAGACCCGCAAGCGCGTGGGTTTCATGTCGCAAAGCTTCTCGTTGTATGGCGAACTCAGCGTGCGCCAGAACCTGGTGCTGCATGCGCAACTGTTCGACTTGCCCAAGGCCGACAGCGGCCCGCGCATCGATGAGCTGATCCAGCGTTTCGACCTCGGTGACGTGGCCGAACAACCGTCCGGCGAACTGCCCCTCGGCCTGCGCCAACGTTTGTCATTGGCCGTGGCGGTGCTGCATCGCCCGGAAGTGCTGATCCTCGATGAACCAACTTCGGGCGTCGACCCGGCGGCGCGGGATGATTTCTGGCGATTGCTGATCGAGCTGTCCCGCGAACAAGGCGTGACGATTTTCCTGTCCACGCACTTTATGAACGAGGCCCAGCGCTGCGACCGCATCTCCCTGATGCACGCGGGTAAAGTGCTCGCCTGCGATACGCCGCAAGCGCTGCAACGGCAATTCCAGGGCGACACCTTGGAAGCCGCGTTCGTCACCTGCCTGGAACAGGCCCAAGGCGAACCCGAGCCCACGGCGCCCGCCGCAACCGTCAGCGAAACCAGTGCCCCTCCCGTGAGCAAACGCGGCTTCAACCTGGCCCGCCTATTGGCCGTGGCCAGCCGCGAAGGCAAAGAGCTGCTGCGCGACAAGGTGCGCATGGCCTTCGCGTTGCTCGGCGCGATGTTCATGATGGTGATCTTCGGCTACGGCATTTCCCTGGATGTGGAGAAACTCGCCTTCGCCGTCTACGACCAGGACCAGACGCCGCAAAGCCGCGCCTACCTGGAGGCATTTCGCAGTTCACGCTATTTCGCCGAGCAGCCGCCGATTCAGGACTCAACTGAATTGCACCGGCGCCTGCAACGTTCGGAAATCAAACTGGCCCTGGAGATCCCACCCGGCTTTGGCCGCGATCTCTACGCTGGCCGCCAGCCCAGCGTGGCCGCCTGGCTCGATGGCGGCATGCCGTTTCGCGCGGAAACCAGCCGCAACTATGTCGAGGCCGTGCACCAGGAAAACCTGCAGCAACTGGCCGAACTGAGCAGCCTGCCGCGCAACAATCCAGCAGCCGCCAAGCTGGAAACGCGCTTTCGCTATAACCAGGACGTGGTCAGCGTCAACGCCATCGGCCCCGGTGTGATGGCGCTGATCCTGGCGTTTATCCCAGCGATGCTCACCGCCCTCGGCATCGTGCGCGAGAAGGAACTGGGCTCGATCACCAACTTCTACGCCACGCCCCTGACCCGCCTGGAATTCCTGCTCGGCAAACAGGCGCCGTACCTGGCCGTGAGCCTGGTCAACCTGGCGGTATTGGTGGCGATGAACCGCTGGCTGTTCGGCGTGCCGTTCAAGGGCAGCGGCCTGACGCTGGCGTTCGGCGGCCTGCTCTATGTGCTGGCGACCACCAGCATGGGCCTGCTGATTTCGGCGTTCACTCGCACCCAGATCGCGGCGATCCTCGGCACCATGATCATCACCAGCCTGCCGACCATTCAATTCTCCGGGCTGATCGTGCCACGCTCGTCCCTGGAAGGCGCGGCGGCGTTGATGGGCATGCTATTTCCGGCGGGGCACTTCCTGGATGTCGCCGTGGGCACCTTCACCAAGGCCTTGGACCTGCGCCAGTTGTGGCCGCAATGCTTGGCGCTGTTCGGGTTCTTTGTCGGGTTTACCGGGCTGAGCCTGGTCATGCTCAAGAAGCAGGAGGCCTGATGCATAAGTTCGCGCATATTCTGCGCCTGGGGATCAAGGAACTGACCAGCCTGCGCCATGACAGCGTGTTGCTGCTGTTTCTGTTCTACGCCTTCACCGTCGCCATCTATATGCCCGCCGCCGGCTCGGTGATTGGCGTGCACAACGCCAGCGTGGCGTTTGTCGATGAAGACCACAGTTCGCTGTCGCGGCAACTGGCCGAAGCGCTGCAGCCGCCCGAGTTTCAAGCGCCTACCCCTCTGGCCTACGACCAGTTGGACAAGGTCATGGACAGCGGCGAATACACCTTCGTGATCAATGTGCCGGCGAACTTTCAGGCTGATCTGCTGGCCGGTCGCCAACCCGGCGTGCAGGTGAACGTAGACGCCACGGCCATGAGCCAGGCGTTCATGGGCGCGGGCTACATCGGGCGGATTTTCCAGCGCGAATTGCTGACCTACAGCGGGCAAGCCGACGCCAGCCAGGCGCCCGCCCTGCTCACGACGCGCGCGCTGTTCAACACCAATCTGGAGGGCGGCTGGTTTTTGGCGGTGATCCAGATCGTCAACAACATCACCATCCTCGCCATTATCCTGACCGGCACCGCCCTGCTGCGCGAACGCGAACACGGCACCCTCGACCATCTGCTGGTGCTGCCGCTGACGGCGCTGGAAATCATGCTGGCGAAAATCTGGAGCAACATGCTGGTGGTGGTGCTCTGTACCTGGCTGTCGTTGGAAGTGGTGGTCAAAGGGTTGCTCGGCGTACCGCTGGCGGGGTCGTTGAGCCTGTTTCTGTTCGTGACGGCGCTGTACTTGTTTGCCAGTACGGCCTTGGGGATTTTCCTGGCGACGCTCGCGCGATCGACGCCGCAGTTCGGCCTGCTGGCGATTCCGGTGATCATCCCGATGCTGCTGCTCTCCGGCGGCAGTACGCCGTTGGACAGCATGCCCGAGTGGTTGCAGTGGGTGATGCAGGGCTCGCCGTCGACGCATTTTGTGAGTTTGAGTGCGGCGATTCTGTTTCGGGATGCGGGAGTGAGCGTGGTGTGGCCGGATTTGCTGGCGCTGGCGGGGATTGGGTTGGTGTTTTTTGCGGTGGCACTGGCGCGGTTCAGGAAGAGCCTGGCTTCCTGAAACCGCACCCTATTGGTGATTACTGGATGATCAAGTTGTTGAACAGCAGATCTTCCACCACCGGTTTGCCGGTCTCGTCATTCATCACTTGCTGGGTTTGCTTGAGGGCTTCCTGGCGCAGTTTTTCCTTGCCTTCAACGGTGCTCATAGCCTCGTTGGTCTGCTGGGTGAACAGCGCCACCAGCTGATTACGGATCAACGCGTCGTTGGCTTTGACGGCAGCAGCCGCTTCGGGGCCGGTCACGCGCAGGGCGATGTCGGCCTTGAACACCTTGAGTTTCGCCGTGCCATCCAGGCCGTAGTTGCCCACAAATGGCGGGCTCAGGCTGATATAGCTGACCTTCGGCGCCTCGCCTTCTTTGGCTTCTTCGGCTTGGGCCGCCATCGGCAACGTCAGGGCCAGCATCAACAGGATCCACGCTTTCACAGTTCATTCCTCACATTCGGTTGCCGGGTAGCATAACGCTAGCAAGGCAGAGCACAAGCTTATGGCGGCTTATCAGGCCCGGGCATGCTCGTTGACCCACGGGCGTACCCTCCTACACTTATCGGCCACGATGCCAAAAGGAATAGTCCGATGAAAGCTGTGCTGTGCAAAGCCTTCGGCCCCGCCGAAACCCTGGTGCTGGAAGAGATCGCCAGCCCGGCGATCAAGAAGAACGAAATCCTGCTGGACGTGCATGCCGCCGGGGTCAACTTCCCGGACACGCTGATCATCGAGGGCAAGTACCAGTTCAAGCCGCCTTTCCCGTTCTCGCCGGGTGGGGAGGCGGCGGGCGTGGTCAGTGAAGTCGGGGAAAAGGTCAGCCACCTGAAAGTCGGTGACCGGGTGATGGCGCTGACCGGCTGGGGCAGCTTTGCCGAGCAGGTCGCGGTGCCCGGCTACAACGTGCTGCCGATTCCGCCGAGCATGGACTTCAACACCGCCGCCGCCTTCAGCATGACCTACGGCACGTCCATGCACGCGCTGAAACAACGCGCCAACCTGCAACCCGGCGAAACCCTGCTGGTGCTCGGCGCCTCCGGTGGCGTGGGCCTGGCCGCCGTGGAAATCGGCAAGGCCATGGGCGCGCGGGTGATCGCTGCCGCCAGTAGTGCCGACAAACTCGCAGTGGCCAAGGCCGCCGGCGCCGATGAGCTGATCAACTACAGCGAAACCAGCCTGAAAGACGAGATCAAGCGCCTCACCGACGGCAACGGCGCCGACGTGATCTACGACCCGGTGGGTGGCGATCTGTTTGACCAAGCCATCCGCGCTATCGCCTGGAACGGCCGCCTGCTGGTGGTGGGTTTTGCCAGCGGGCGCATCCCGGAGCTGCCGGTGAACCTGGCGCTGCTCAAGGGTGCGGCGGTGGTCGGGGTGTTCTGGGGTTCGTTTGCCCAGCGCCAGCCGCAGGACAATGCGGCGAACTTCCAGCAGTTGTTCAGTTGGTATGGCGAAGGAAAGCTAAAACCGTTGGTGTCGCAGGTGTACCCGCTGGAGCAGGCCGCCCAAGCGATCAATGACCTGGGGCAGCGCAAGGCTGTTGGTAAAGTGGTCGTCCAAACCCGCTGAGCCATCGTTGGGGCTGCTCGCCAGCCCCACACTGATAAAACGACCACCACTTATCTATTCGCGACATGTTCGTAAGAGAACATGCAATTGCTCTCATTTCCTGTGTTTGCAGATAAGAGGCGATGCTATTTTCGGTAACGAAACTGTAACATTCGCATCCGCAGTCAAAACAAGAAATTTGGAGCTCTTGAATGTTTGCTTTCTTTCGTCCTGCCGCCCACCAGGCGCCCCTGCCTGAAGAAAAAATAGACAGTACCTACCGACGTCTGCGCTGGCAGATCTTCGCCGGTATTTTCTTCGGCTACGCCGGTTACTACCTGCTGCGCAAAAACTTCTCCCTGGCCATGCCCTACTTGATCGACGAGGGTTACACCCGCGGCGAACTGGGCCTGGCGATGTCGGCCATCGCGATTGCCTACGGCCTGTCCAAGTTCCTCATGGGCCTGGTGTCCGACCGCTCCAACCCGCGCTACTTCCTGCCCTTCGGCCTGCTGGTTTCGGCCGGGGTGATGTTCATTTTCGGTTTCGCACCTTGGGCGACGTCCAGCGTGACCATGATGTTCATTTTGCTGTTCATCAACGGGTGGGCCCAAGGCATGGGCTGGCCGCCAAGTGGGCGCACCATGGTGCACTGGTGGTCGCAGAAAGAACGCGGCGGCGTGGTGTCCGTGTGGAACGTGGCGCATAACGTCGGCGGCGGCCTGATCGGCCCGCTGTTCCTGCTGGGCATGGCTTGGTTCAACGACTGGCATGCAGCCTTCTACGTACCGGCCACCGTGGCCCTGGCCGTGGCGGCATTTGCCTTCATCACCATGCGCGACACCCCGCAATCGGTCGGCCTGCCGCCGATCGAGAAGTACAAGAACGACTACCCGGAAGGCTACGACGCCAGCCACGAAGACGAATTCAGCGCCAAGGAAATCTTCGTCAAGTACGTGCTGCGCAACAAAATGCTGTGGTACATCGCTTTCGCCAACGTGTTCGTCTACCTGCTGCGCTACGGCGTGCTGGACTGGGCGCCGACCTACTTGAAAGAAGCCAAGCACTTCACCGTGGATAAATCCTCGTGGGCGTACTTCTTCTATGAGTGGGCCGGTATTCCGGGCACGCTGCTGTGCGGCTGGATGTCGGACAAGATCTTCCGTGGCAACCGCGGCCTGACCGGCATTGTGTTCATGGCATTGGTGACCGTGGCGACTCTGGTGTACTGGCTCAACCCGCCGGGCAACCCGATGATCGACATGATCGCGCTGTTCTCCATCGGCTTCCTGATCTACGGCCCGGTGATGCTGATCGGCCTGCAGGCGCTGGAACTGGCACCGAAGAAAGCCGCCGGCACCGCTGCGGGTTTCACCGGCCTGTTCGGTTACCTGGGGGGTTCGGTGGCTGCGAGTGCGGCCATGGGCTACACCGTGGACCATTTCGGCTGGGACGGTGGTTTCGTGCTGCTGATTGGCGCATGTATCTTGGCCATCGCCTTCCTGATCCCAACGCTGTGGCACACCAACAGCGTCAGCTCGGCGCGTTAAACGCCTGAGCAACCCTTTGCACAACGCTTGAGCCGCGCCTCCAGGTTCTTATCTGGCATGGCGTGGCTACGCAGGGCGTTGACGGTCTGCTCGACATAATCGCGAGTGGTGCCGTAACGCCCGCAAGCGCTCTGCAACACGTGGTTCAGCACGATGTCGGGCAGGTTACCGGCGTAGCTGGGCAAGTGCCGCTCCAAGACAAATCCCAACGCCTGCACCGTGCTGCCATCTTCGAGACGGCAACTGAGCCAATGCGGCCGGTAGGAGGGATAAGGCATTTCGCGCTGCCACAAGGCGTAGAGCGAGGCCTCCAGCTGATCTTCCGGCAAGCGGTAGGCAAACCCGCTGCAGGAACCGCCGCGATCCAGCCCAAAGACCAACCCTGGAATTTCCGGTGTGCCCCGGTGCTCGTGGGACCACAGGTACAGGCCCCGGTGATAACCGTGGACCCGTGCCCGCATCCGCTCGGTGGACGAGCACTCAGGGCGCCAGATCAGCGAACCGTACGCAAACAGCCAGACCGGCCCACCCTTATGCCGGCCCATGGTGGCCTGCATCGAGCTCATCAATTGTTCGTGAGTGAGTTGCGGCCCAAGATCGAGCCGCGGAGGGTAAGCCAATTGCAGAAGATCGGTTTCAATGGCGGTCATGGCGAATAGCGGGACGCCTCCTGTGTGTTACCAGTTGTAAGCAACTTTACCGTAATAAAACGCGCCGCTGTAACCGTACGGCGAAAAAGTGCTGTAGGCGAGGTTGCCGCCGCTGCTGGCGAAGGCATTGACCTTTTCCGGGTATTTATCGGTGACGTTGTCGCCTCCGAGGGTGAAGGTCCAGTTCTTAAGCTTGTAGTCCGCCGACAAATCCAACACCCAAGCCGCCTTGAAGGTCTGGTCGTTGACCTTGTCGGCCTGGTAGCTGGTGAATTCACCATAGCGCACCAGGTTGCTGTGCAACGCCCAATTACCGAAGGCAAAGTCGTTACCCAGGCTCAACTTGTGTTCCGGCGTGGTATCGCCCAGCAAACCGCTTTTCTCACGACGGTCCACCCGCACCAGGTTGGCGCCCAGGCTGTCGAGGATGGCCGGGTTGGGCTTCACGTCGGTGACCTTGGTGTGGTTGTAGTTGTAGCTCACGGTGCTGTTCCAGCGGATGCCGTTATCGAACTGGTAGCGGTAGTTGGCCACCAGATCGACGCCGTCGGTGCTGGTGTCGGTGGCGTTGGTGAAGTAGCGGGCGGTGGTGTAGTTGATGTTGCCCACGCCATTGGCGCGCAGATAAGCCTGGGTGGCCGGGTCCAGGTTGAGGTTCGACGACAGGCTGATACGGTCACGAATATCGATGCGGTATACGTCCACCGTCACGGTCAGGTCATCGGCGGGCTCCAGTACCAGGCCAAGGCTGTAGTTACGCGACTTCTCGGCCTTCAGGTCCTCCGCGCCCAGCAGGCGCGCGACCTGGCTGGAGGCCGGGAAAGTACCGGCCTCGCGGATGTCGCTGCCGATCAACTGCGACGAAGTAAACGCGAAGTTCTGCTGAGCCAGGGACGGCGCGCGGAAACCGTTGGAAATGCTGCCGCGCAAGGCCACCTGCGGGGTGAAGTCGTAGCGGGCCGACAGCGAGCCGCTGACGTTGGAACCGAAGTCACTGTAATCCTCATGCCGTACGGCAGCCGAGGCGCTGAGTTTTTCGGTGAAGTTGGTTTCCAGGTCCAGGTACTGCGCCCAATTGTGACGTGAACTGCTGCCGGCGTCGGCATCACGGAAACCGCCAAGGCCCGAACTGCCGGTCTGATAGTAGGACGCTGGCTCACCTGCTTCAATTTCATAGCCCTGGCGCAGGTATTCACCGCCAAAGGCCACGGAGACCGGATACGGCAGGAAGCCCAGGTCAAATTCACGGGACAGGTCCAGGCTGACTTGCTTCTGGTCGTTGCTCAGGGTGCCGTTGTCGAACTTGCGTGGCGTGGCCAGGCCCAGGGACGTGTTGATGGTTTCGGTGCTCAACTCGTACTGGTTCTTGCCGTAGTTGGCCGACAGGTCGTAATGCCAGTCATAGGCCAACAGCCCGCGCAGGCCCACCACCAACGACGTGTCTTCCAGGTTGCCCTTGATCAACGGCAGGTAGCCATTGGGATTGAGCGCCGGAATATTGTTGGACGCATTGCTCGCCCGGTAGAACGCCGCGGTCTCGCCGCGACGCTTGCTGTAGCCGCCGAAGGTGTAGAACTCGGCCGCATCATTGAAGGAATATTCCGAGTTGAACTGGAATTTGCCCTCGTTGGTGGCCGGCTCGCCCTGGCGAAACACCTGCTGGCCGTAGGTCGTGGAGCCTACGCTGGCTGAGCGGAAATCCTTGCCGGCGCGGTTGGTGTAATCGTTGTCGGCGCCTTCGGCCGAGAGGTTGATAAAGCCGTTATCACCCAATGCCACGCCGGTGTTGCCACTCAGATTGCGCTGGATGCCGTCGCCCTTCTTGTACTCGCCGAACTTGGAGGAGATCGAGCCGCCATGGTCGGCATGCTTGAGGATCACGTTGATCACCCCGGCAATCGCGTCCGAGCCGTAACGCGCTGAGGCGCCGTCGCGCAGTACTTCGATATGGTCGACCGCCGACAGCGGGATCGCATTCAAATCCGCTGGCGCCGAGCCGCGGCCCACCGCCCCACCCAAGTTGACGAAAGCACTGGTGTGGCGGCGCTTGCCATTGACCAGCACCAGCACCTGATCCGGCGACAGCCCGCGCAACTGCGCAGGGCGCACCAGTTCGGCGCCGTCCACCAGGCTTGGGCGCGGGAAGTTGATTGATGGAATCAGCCGCGCCAACACCGCCCCCAGCTCATCGGAACCGGTGCTGCGCAGGGTGTCGCCGGAAATCACATCGATAGGCGACAGCGACGCACTGGCCGTGCGCTCTTGGGCGCGGGTGCCGGTGACGATCACGGTGTCGAGCTTGGGTGCATCGGTGGCGGACGTTTCGGCCGCGAAGACTGGATTGAAACCCACGGCGGTCAGCAAATTGGCCGACAAAATCGCCGAGTACAGCGCGTGTTGCTTGTAGCTCCCCATACCGCTCCCCTTGAATCAAAAACCAGAACGTCGTGCTCTGAGTTCATACGATCGATCCGGCTGGCGGGCGGTGGCGGTCAGTTATTGGTGGTTGTAATTGAGTCGGTAGTCCGTTGCGATATAGCTTAAGGATATTTATGTAACAAATTAAATACCTTTAAAGCATAAGCGAATGCATAAGCAAAATGGCCCATTCGTCAGGATTACAGGGGCCAATCCCGCTACTTTCAGCCCCGGTTCAGCCTGGAAACGTGCCAAGCCGTCAAAATAGGACACAGATCACGACCCACCTAGCCGCCCATCAAACCGACTACCGAGGTCGCACCCATGAAAAAATTCCGATTGCCTGGCCTGCTGTTCCTGGCCCAGGCCACCACCGCGTTGGCGGGCGAAGCGCCGGCCACTGAAGACGACAAGGGCTTCTGGTACGCGCAGACCAGCGTCTACACCCGACACTTCGCGCCCGACCCCGAGCACAATAACAACCAGGACCTGATCGGCCTGGAGCGCAATGAAGCCTCAGGTTTTGTGTATGGCGGGGCGACGTTTCGCAACTCGTTTCGGCAGCGTTCGTACTACGCGTATGCGGGCAAGCGCTACGACATGGCCGACTATCCGGTGTATTTGAAGCTGACAGGCGGGGCGATCCAGGGTTATCGCGGCAAGTACCGCGACAAGATCCCGTTGAACCGATTCGGCGTGGCGCCGGTGATCATTCCGTCGGTGGGCGCGCATTACGGGCCGGTGGCAGCGGAATTGGTGTTGCTGGGGTTCAATGCGGCAATGGTCACCACTGGCGTACGCTTTTAGGGGCGTGGCGCGTAGGCAAACACATCGGCACGCATCTGGTGCGCATCCATGCCAGCCTCGACCAGCGCATCCAGCGTGCCGTAGATCATGGCCGGTGAACCGCTGGCGTAGACGTGCACAGCCTTGAGATCGGTGATGTCTTCGCACACCGCTTCATGCAACAGCCCGCAGCGCCCTTCCCAGCCGCACAGGTCACTGACGACCTTGTGCAGGAACAGGTTGGGCAATTGCAACCACTGGTCCCAATGCTCAATCTCGTAGAAATCTTCCGGACGGCGCACGCCCCAGTACAGGTGCACCGGGTGTTTGAAGCCGGAAGCGCGACAGTGTTCGATCAGGCTGTGCATCTGCGCCATGCCGGTACCGGCAGCGATCAACACCAGCGGCCCATCCGGCAGCTCGGCCAGGTGGGTATCACCAAAAGGCAGCTCGACGCGCGCCATCTGGTTGCGTTGCAGCTGCTCAAGCAAGGTGCGCGCGCTGTCCTCGCGGGCCAGTACATGCAGCTCCAGCTCGCGCCCGGCGTGGGGCGCCGAGGCCAGGGAAAACGCTGACTTCTCGCCGTTCTCACGCTCGATCATCAGGTATTGCCCGGCGTGGTAACGCACCGCCTTGCCGGCCGGCGCACGCAGGCGCACGCGCCACACATCGCCACCCACCTCGACGCATTCACTCAATTGGCACGACAACTTGCGCAACGGCAACTCTCCCGGCGCCAGCACGCCATCCCACAACACAATGCAATCTTCCAGCGGCTCGGCGATACAGGTGTAGAACTCGCCGTGATCACGCACTTCACCAGCCTGCTGCACCCGGCCCTCCACCAACAACGCGGCGCACACGTGGCACACGCCGTTGCGGCAAGCCTGGGGGCATTCGTAGCCCAAGCGGCGCGCGCCTTCGAGGATTCGCTCGCCGGGGACCAGCTCCAGCACGGCGCCGGAAGGTTGCAGGGTTACACGCATCAATCTATTCCCAATTCTTTCCAGATCGCATCGACACGGGCGGTGACGGCTTCATCCTTGACGATCACCCGGCCCCACTCGCGGGTGGTTTCACCCGGCCACTTGTGAGTGGCGTCCAGGCCCATCTTTGAACCCAGGCCTGAAACCGGCGAGGCGAAGTCGAGGTAGTCGATCGGTGTGTTGTCGATCATCACCGTGTCGCGCTTGGGGTCCATGCGCGTGGTAATGGCCCAGATCACGTCGTTCCAGTCGCGGGCATTGATGTCGTCGTCGGTGACAATAACGAACTTGGTGTACATGAACTGTCGCAAAAACGACCACACACCGAGCATTACCCGCTTGGCATGGCCTGGGTACGACTTCTTCATGGTCACGATGGCCATGCGGTACGAGCAGCCTTCAGGCGGCAGGTAGAAGTCAGTGATCTCCGGGAATTGCTTCTGCAGAATCGGCACAAACACTTCGTTGAGCGCCACACCCAGAATGGCCGGCTCATCCGGCGGACGGCCGGTGTAGGTACTGTGATAAATCGGCTTGATGCGATGGGTGATGCGCTCGACGGTGAACACCGGGAAGCTATCGACTTCGTTGTAGTAGCCGGTGTGGTCGCCGTAAGGACCTTCATCGGCCATTTCACCCGGATGAATCACGCCTTCGAGGATGATTTCAGCCGTGGCCGGCACTTGCAGGTCGTTGCCACGGCACTTCACCAGTTCGGTGCGATTACCGCGCAGCAGGCCAGCGAAGGCGTATTCGGACAGGCTGTCGGGCACCGGGGTCACGGCGCCGAGGATGGTGGCCGGGTCGGCGCCCAGGGCCACGGAAACCGGGAACGGCTTGCCGGGGTGTTTTTCGCACCACTCGCGGAAGTCCAACGCGCCGCCACGGTGGCTCAGCCAACGCATGATCACCTTGTTACGGCCGATCACTTGCTGGCGGTAGATACCGAGGTTCTGGCGGTCTTTGTTCGGGCCCTTGGTGACGGTCAGGCCCCAGGTGATCAGCGGGCCGACATCGCCTGGCCAGCAGGTTTGCACCGGCAGCATGGCCAAGTCGACATCGTCGCCTTCGATGACCACTTCCTGGCACACCGCGTCCTTGACCACTTTGGGGGCCATGGCAATGATCTTGCGGAAGATCGGCAGCTTCGACCAGGCGTCCTTCAGCCCCTTGGGCGGCTCGGGTTCCTTGAGGAAGGCCAGCAACTTGCCGATCTCGCGCAATTCGCTGACCGACTCGGCGCCCATGCCAAAGGCCACGCGCTCGGGCGTACCGAACAGGTTGCCAAGCACCGGGATATCAAAGCCGGTCGGGTTCTCGAACAGCAGCGCCGGGCCCTTGTTGCGCAGGGTACGGTCGCAAATCTCAGTCATTTCCAGCACCGGGGAAATCGGCATCTGGATACGTTTCAACTCTCCGCGCTGCTCAAGTTGCTGCACGAAATCCCGAAGATCCTTGAATTTCATTAACCATGCCACCCGTAAAATAGGCGTACATCCTACCTGCTATGGCGGCCGCTGGCAGCTTATCGCGGTGCATTTGGGTACAGAGAATGCTTAAAAAACCGGCACAAAAAAAATGGCGCCCCTGAGGGCGCCATTCTTTCGGACCTGAAACGTCGTATTACTTACGCTTCATCGACAGGAAGAACTCGTCGTTGGTCTTGGTGGTTTTCAGCTTGTCGACCAGGAACTCGATGGCAGCGACTTCGTCCATCGGGTGCAGCAGCTTGCGCAGGATCCACATGCGCTGCAGTTCGTCGTCGGCGGTCAGCAACTCTTCACGGCGGGTGCCGGAACGGTTGATGTTGATCGCCGGGAACACGCGTTTTTCCGCGATGCGACGGTCCAGGGGCAGTTCCATGTTGCCGGTACCCTTGAACTCTTCGTAGATCACTTCGTCCATCTTCGAACCGGTTTCAACCAGTGCGGTGGCGATAATGGTCAGCGAGCCGCCTTCTTCGATGTTCCGCGCAGCACCGAAGAAACGCTTCGGTTTCTCCAGGGCGTGGGCATCGACACCACCGGTCAATACCTTGCCGGAGCTCGGGATCACGGTGTTGTAGGCGCGGGCCAGACGGGTGATGGAGTCGAGCAGGATCACCACGTCCTTTTTGTGTTCGACCAGGCGCTTGGCCTTCTCGATCACCATTTCGGCAACCTGCACGTGGCGGGTTGGCGGCTCATCGAACGTGGAGGCAACCACTTCACCGCGCACGGTGCGCTGCATTTCGGTCACTTCTTCCGGACGCTCATCGATCAACAGCACGATCAGGTGAACTTCAGGATTGTTACGCGCGATGTTCGCTGCAATGTTCTGCAGCATGATGGTCTTACCGGCTTTCGGCGGTGCGACGATCAGGCCACGCTGGCCTTTGCCGATCGGGGCGCATAGGTCGATCACACGACCGGTCAAGTCTTCGGTGGAACCGTTACCGGCTTCCATCTTCATGCGCACGGTCGGGAACAGCGGCGTCAGGTTCTCGAAGAGAATCTTGTTTTTCGCGTTCTCGGGGCGATCGAAGTTGATCGTGTCGACCTTGAGCAGGGCGAAATAACGCTCGCCTTCCTTCGGAGGGCGGATCTTGCCAACGATGGTGTCACCGGTGCGCAAGTTGAAGCGACGGATCTGGCTCGGCGAGACGTAGATATCGTCTGGGCCGGCAAGATAGGAGGCGTCAGCAGAACGGAGGAAGCCGAAGCCGTCCTGGAGAATCTCCAGCACGCCATCACCGGAGATTTCCTCGCCGCTTTTCGCGTGCTTTTTCAGCAGGGAGAAAATCACGTCCTGCTTGCGCGAACGGGCCATATTTTCTATGCCCATTTCTTCGGCCAGCTGGAGCAGGTCGGTAATCGGCTTTTGCTTGAGTTCAGTCAGATTCATATAGGAATGACGTAATCATTTATGGAGGGGGGAAATTAAGCTTTTGGCTTAATGAGGCCGCGCCGCGGAGAAGGCGACAGGATCGCGTACTAATCGAAAAGGAGTGCGTCGGCGACGGCATGCAGGGGGCAGTGGAGAAACCAGTGCGGGGCCGAATGTACCACCTGAGTTTCGGAGCGTCTAGCCCTGTTTCACGAAAAAGCCCCGCTAATTTGCGGGGCTTTTTTGACGACGCTTAGATGTTCGCGTCGAGGAAAGCTTGCAGCTGAGACTTCGACAGCGCGCCTACTTTGGTCGCTTCGACGTTGCCGTTCTTGAACAGCATCAGGGTCGGGATACCACGCACGCCGTGCTTGGCCGGGGTTTCCTGGTTGTCGTCGATGTTCAGCTTGGCAATGGTCAGCTTGCCTTCGTAGGTGGTCGCAATGTCGTCCAGGACTGGAGCGATCATTTTGCAAGGGCCACACCATTCAGCCCAGTAGTCAACCAGCACCGGGCCAGCAGCCTTGAGTACTTCGGCCTCAAAGGTCGCGTCGGTGACGTGCTTGATAAGATCGTTGCTCATGGATGTCTCCGGATTGTAAGCAAAAAAAACGTGGCCCATCATAGCCGCCCTTCCCCCGTTCAGGAAGCCGCCTCTGATTGAGTCTTGCTATGGTGGTGCATGAGTTTGGGTATAGCCCAACTCACGGCGTGACGGGAGTCACGAAGGCAATGCCTGTGCGCAACGCCGCGTTGCGCACGTGCTCCTGCATGGTTTTCTGCGCCGCCGCACTGGCCCGCCGGGCCAGGGCGCGCAGGATCCGGCGGTGCTCCTGCCAGGTTTCCATGGCCCGCTCCGGCCGGATGAACGGTAGCTTCTGGCTCTCCAGAAACACCTCGGCGCTGGCACTCAGGATGCTCACCATCGCCTGATTACCGCTGGCCAGCAGGATGCGCTGGTGGAATTCGAAGTCCAGCCGTGCGGCCGCCTCGAAGTCGCCGGCCTTGAGTACCTTGCGCATGGCCTCGACGTTGTCTTCCAGGCTGTCCAGCTCATCGAGGGTCAGCGTCACCGCCGCCAACCCCGCCGCGAACCCTTCCAGCGCATAGCGCAACTGGAAGATATCCAACGGCGTGGCCTGGGCCGCGAAGGGCCAGGCAAACCCCGGCGACTCCTCGGCGGCCTGCACGAACACACCCTTTCCAGGCTGCACACTGACCACACCCAAAGCGCTGAGGGACGACAACGCCTCCCGCAACGACGCCCGGCTCACCCCCAACTGCACCGCCAGATCCCGTTGCGACGGCAAGGCATCGCCCGGCCCGAAACCTTGCTCCTTGATCAGTTTGCGGATGGCCTGCAGGGCCGCTTCCGGTACGGCTTGGGCGATGGAATTCATAGAAAACTCAAGGTTCCAGACAACTGAACGGCTAGTTGTAAAGCTATTCGCGGCCGGCGGCAAGTCACGCCCCAAAGGGGCTCGCGGGGTTTTGTCGACGCTCGAAAAGGGTGCGAAAACCGCTGCAACTGTTCAGACCAGTAAGACCACCGCAACTCAACAAATCCCTGGCTTGCAGGCGTTCTTCAGGGTGATGGCATGGGCTGTGCACTGAGCAAATCCAGAAAATTCCTTCGCCCTTCTCGGAGAGTTGCCATGACCAAGCGCTACAGCGCCCTGCTTACTGCCCTGTTTGCCAGCCTGATGCTGGGCCAGGCACCCGCCCAGGCCAACGGTCTGGACGACATCGTCGCCCGTGGCACCCTCAAGGTCGCCGTGCCCCAGGACTTCCCGCCATTCGGCTCGGTTGGCCCCGACATGAAACCCCGTGGCCTGGACATCGACACCGCCAAGCTGCTGGCCGACCAGCTCAAGGTCAAGCTGGAACTCACCCCGGTCAACAGCACCAACCGCATTCCCTTCCTCACCACCGGCAAGGTCGACCTGGTGATCTCCAGCCTGGGCAAGAACGCCGAGCGGGAAAAGGTCATCGACTTCTCCAAGGCCTATGCACCGTTCTACCTGGCCGTGTTCGGCCCGCCTGAAGCCGCCATCAGCAGCACCGACGACCTCAAGGGCAAGACCATCAGCGTGACCCGTGGCGCCATTGAAGACATCGAGCTGACCGCCGTGGCGCCCAAGGAAGCCACGATCAAGCGTTTCGAAGACAACAACTCGACCATCGCCGCCTACTTGGCGGGCCAGGTCGACCTGATCGCCAGCGGCAACGTGGTGATGGTGGCGATCAGCGAACGCAACCCGAAACGCGTGCCGGCGCTGAAAGTGAAGCTCAAGGACTCGCCAGTGTACGTGGGCGTGAACAAGAACGAGCCGGCGCTGCTGGAGAAGGTCAACCAGATCCTGGTCGCGGCCAAGGCCGATGGCAGCCTGGAGAAAAACGCACTGCAATGGCTGAAAGAGCCACTGCCCGCCGATCTCTGAAGCGACGGAGCTGACTCATGGCGTATCAATTTGACTTCGTGCCGGTGCTGGCCAATACCGACCTGCTGTTGCGCGGCGCGCTGTTCACCCTGGAGCTGACGGCCATCGGCGCCCTCCTCGGCGTGGCCCTGGGCACCGTCGGCGCCGTGGTGCGGGCGTGGAAGATCCAGCCGTTTGCGTGGATCTTCGGTGTTTATGTCGAGTTGATCCGCAACACGCCGTTCCTGGTGCAGCTGTTCTTCATCTTCTTCGGCCTGCCGTCCCTGGGGCTGAAGATCACCGAGTGGCAAGCCGCCGTGCTGGCGATGGTGATCAACCTGGGCGCCTACTCCACGGAAATCATCCGCGCCGGCATTCAAGCCATCCCGCGCGGGCAGCTGGAAGCCGCCGCCGCGCTGGCGATGACACGCTTCGAAGCCTTCCGCCATGTGGTGCTGCTGCCGGCGCTGGGCAAGGTGTGGCCGGCATTGAGCAGCCAGATCATCATCGTGATGCTCGGTTCGGCGGTGTGTTCGCAGATCGCCACCGAAGAGTTGAGTTTTGCCGCCAACTTTATCCAGTCGCGCAACTTCCGTGCGTTCGAAACCTATGCCCTGACCACGTTGGTGTACTTGTGCATGGCGCTGATGATTCGCCAGTTGCTCAACTGGATCGGCCGCCGCTTCGTGATGAGGAACAGCCGATGAGTGATTTTTCATTCTGGGACATCGTGCGCAACCTGCTCACGGGTCTGCAATGGACGCTGTTGCTGTCGCTGGTGGCGTTCATCGGTGGAGGCATTATCGGTTTGCTGGTGATGACGATGCGCATCAGCCGCAAGGCCTTCCCACGTAACCTTGCGCGCACCTATATCGAACTGTTCCAGGGCACGCCGCTGTTGATGCAGCTGTTCCTGGTGTTTTTCGGCATTGCCCTGCTCGGCGTGGATATCTCGCCCTGGCTGGCGGCGGCGATTGCCCTGACGTTGTTCACCAGCGCCTACCTCGCCGAAATCTGGCGCGGCTGCGTCGACTCCATCGCCCACGGGCAATGGGAAGCCTCGGCCAGCCTGGCGCTCAACCCACTTGAGCAACTGCGCTACGTGATCCTGCCCCAGGCGCTGCGGATTGCCGTCGCGCCCACCGTGGGGTTTTCGGTGCAGGTGGTCAAAGGCACCGCCGTGACCTCGATCATCGGCTTTACCGAACTGACCAAGACCGGCGGCATGCTCGCCAACGCGACCTTTGAGCCCTTCATGGTCTACGGCCTGGTGGCCCTTGGTTACTTCTTGCTCTGCTACCCCTTGTCCCTCAGTGCGCGCTACCTGGAAAGGAGACTGCATGCCTCTGCTTAGAATTTCCGCCCTGCATAAGTATTACGGCGATCACCATGTACTCAAGGGCATCGACCTGAGCGTTGAAGAAGGCCAGGTGGTGGCGATCATCGGCCGCAGCGGTTCGGGTAAATCCACCTTGCTGCGCACCCTCAATGGCCTGGAATCGATCAACGACGGCGTGATCGAAGTCGATGGCGAATACCTTGATGCCGCCCGCGCCGACCTGCGCAGCCTGCGGCAGAAAGTCGGCATGGTGTTCCAGCAGTTCAACCTGTTCCCGCACCTGACCGTCGGCGAAAACGTCATGCTCGCGCCGCAAGTGGTGCAGAAAGTGCCGAAGGCCAAGGCGGCTCAATTGGCCAGGCAAATGCTGGAGCGCGTCGGGCTGGGCGAAAAGTTCGACGCCTTCCCCGATCGCCTGTCCGGCGGCCAGCAACAACGCGTGGCGATTGCGCGCGCCTTGGCCATGTCGCCCAAGGTGCTGTTGTGCGATGAAATCACCTCGGCCCTCGACCCGGAGCTGGTCAACGAAGTGCTCAGCGTGGTGCGCCAACTGGCCAAGGACGGCATGACCCTGATCATGGTGACCCACGAAATGCGCTTCGCTCGTGAAGTCGGCGACAAGCTGGTGTTCATGCACCAGGGCAAGGTGCACGAGGTGGGCGACCCAAAAATCTTGTTCGCCAACCCGCAAACTGCCGAGCTGGCCAACTTCATTGGTTCTACGGAACAGCCGGGCTGACCAGTTCGAATTGGCCACGCCCCTCCAGCAGCATTTCCCGGCGTACCGAGAGGGCATCGGCCGGCAATTGAACCGCTATTTCCACCTGGGCCGTCAGCCGACGGCCCGTCACCGGCGCACCGCCTGCGCTTGCAGACAACGCACGACCCGGTATCAGCTGCCCGCTGGCGGTGTCATCAGGCAACCACGATACGGGCCTGCCGTCGACCTGGGCCTGCCTCAGATTCAAGGTAAAACGCCCTAGCCGACCAAACTGGAAGCCTTGGGCATCGGCGGCTACACCACTGAAACGCAGCGCCATCGCCGAAGGGTCCGTGCAAAGTACACTCAAATGCAGCGTGCGTGGCGTGTCCAGCGTCATTGTCGCCCTGCCGGACGATGCTTGCGAAGGGCGAATCACCCCATAGTCGACCCGGGGCTCGCTCAGGGTCATCCGGCAGTTTTCGGCCTGGGCCTGGCTCGTCACGAGGGCCGCCCACAACAGCCACAGGCTCTTGCGCTTAGCGAACATGGCAGACCACCGGTGCGGTGTCGTAGAGTTTTTCATCGTCAGGCTCTTGCTCAGGATTGACTTGCAGCAGGCAGGACTTGGAGTCCGGCAGTGAAACCCTCAGGGTTTGCGGCCCATCGATATTGCTCAGGAAAATCATGCCCTCCCCCACGACGCTGGTTACAAAGCTGTTGCCTTCGCCGAACACTGCGGCACCTTGCGGCAGTGGCCGGCCCTCTTCGTCCTGGGCTTCAAGCAACAGACGACGGACTTTCACCACATCAAAGTCGAGGATATTGACTGAACCGCGACCGGCGGCGAGTACCTTGGTGCCGTTCTTCAGGTCGACACGTTTGGGCAGCGACTGGGTCTGCACCTGCAGATGGTTATCGCCATAGGCCTGCAGCCCAGGGAGTACCGCCTGGCCGCTGAAGTCGGTCCATACCGGGCCTTGTGGCGTCGAGATCTTGGCCGCGCCGATATCACCCACCGAGGCGATGCCAAAAGTGTCCTGCACCGCATACGGCGAGAAGGTCACGCCGTGCCCATGGGCCACGATGCCGCCTTGCAGTTGCCCGGAATAGTTGGTGTTCGACGGATCACGGTCTATGCCCAGGCTCACGCGGGTATACAGCGGCAAGACGTCCACACGACCGCGCACGCTTTGCTCTCGCTCTTTCACGTCCCGATCAACACCGACTTCGTAATTCACATAGTCGTTGACCCGCTCGCTGAGGGCGGTCCCGGCATCCAGCCGGTCACCTCGACGACTGACGTAAGAACTCACACTCCGATCAGCCCCCAAGGGCACCGTGACCTGCAGCCTGACAGACGTGCCTTCGTCCAGCCGCTCATCGCGGCGGCCGCCCCGAACCGGCTCCAAGCGCCGAGGTTCGGTCGCCCCCACCTGAGCGTCGGCGATCAGTGCGACACCCACGCCGTTGAACGTGTTGTTCCACGAGGCAAAAAGGTGATCGCTGGATTGCCCGTCAAATTGCGAACTACGGGTGAAACCGAGGGAGAAACCACCCAGGGATGGAGTCGCCCAGTTCAAACCTGCCGTGTACTGGCGCTTGAAACGCGCATCGAGGTTGTACCCCCGCGACGCCTGGCCCGCGTCCAGTACCTCCCGGTAGCCGCGGCTCTGTGCCGAGGCACTCAGGTTGATATCCAGGTTGGCAAATAACGGCGCCCCCAAGGACAGCGTGCTACGCGCGCCGCCCACCTCGTCTTGAGCATCACGGGACAGGTTATGGCGCACGCCCACGGTCATCTGATGGAAAAACACACTGCTCAAGGAGCCACCTGCCGACTGGTACTCGTCGGTACTCAGCAAACCGAAACCCAGCGACGAGCGCTGGCCCAGCCCCCAGGTGCCGCTGCCCATGGCGACCACCGGGGAATCCTGGTTGTCGATGGCCGTCTCACGCACCTTGCCAAGGGAAAAATAGTACCCCGGCTCCACCGGAGCCCCACCACGAAAGGACGCAGCGGGCACCACGAAACTACGTTTTGCCCCACGTACGTCAATCACACTCACGTCGAGGTCGCTGGTGCTGTTCAACAAGGGCAAACCGGTCAGTCTGAACGGGCCTTCCGGCACCAGCGTAGAGTGGATCAATGCGCCCGACTGACGGACTTCGACGCGTGACTGGCTTTGAGCCAGGCCTTCAACCACGACATTGCTGTCGCCCCCACCGGTGCGCTGCTGGCCATCCGGGAAGAACTGCAAACCCGTCAGCTGTACACCGCCAAAGATAGGGTTGTTGCTGGAAATCTGCCCCACCTGGAAGGTCGACTGCAACGCCGCGATATCACGCTGGGCATAGGCGTTCACCTGTTCGGTGCGCGACCTGCCATTGTCGGAAACATAAAACTGGCGGCTGCGTACAATCCAATTACCCAGGTTGAATCCTGCCTCGGTATAAGCCGATACGAAGCGACTTGATCCACCGCGCGACTGGGTATCGAAACCCAATATGTCATAGTTGAAGATGGCCGCCGCGCCACCCTGGGAAAAGTCCCCGGCCTCCCACTCCGGCGCACGCAGGGACTGGGTCGGCACCACCAGGGTGACCTCGTCGCTACTGGGGCGCAGCCGCACCATGGTCGCCGGATACTCTCCAACGAAATCATGGCAGGCCTGATCAGGGGTGATGCCCTCGCGCAATACCCTGGACGGGGTAACCAGACCGGCTTTTTCCAGCAACGCAGGGGTGAAGCACAACTGCCCCTGGTAATCGAAACGGGCGTCAACCAACCCCAACGGCGTGCCATTGACCCGCAGTCCGACCACATGGACACCTTCGCGAAAGCGCGCTGCGCTGCGAAAGTATTCAGACACCTGTGGATCAATCCCAAGGGAATTCAACGCGACCAGATCAAAACCTTGCCCCAGCCCAACCGCTGCGCTGGTGCCTGGCAGGCTGCACAGCGTCGCAAGCCCCAATAGAACTCTGGAGCGAACCAGGGAAATAGTGCTCGGCACGCTATTGGCCGATCGACGGGTATGCCTGATCTTTTTCATAGGCCCGTCAATCCGCATCAGCCGTAACGGGCGCGCGGTAACTGTCCACCGTAAACCCGTAGACCGTGGCCGGCTTGATCTCCACGGCCACCACTCCCGCCACCGGGCTTGCCGACGAGAGCGTCAGCACTTCACCCGGCAGGATGTAGGTTCGCGGCAACGTTGCCACGCTTGCCTGTGGGTGCAGCTGTACTTCCATCCCCATGCGCACGACGTAAGCGCTGTTGTTGTGGACCTTCAACTGATCCCCTTCACGCTTCCATGTCAGTAGCTGCCAGGGCGCATCATGTTTGGGCAAGCCTTTGGGGTGCAGGATCAATGGCAGGCTTTGGCGCAGAGTGATACCAATGGTCGCACCGCCGGGTGCACGGGCGTCGGGAATACCTTCAAAGGACACTCGTTTCAGACGCTGGGTCTTGAGCGGTTGCTTTGCGGTACTGATAAAGCGGACAAGTTGGGTGTCGCCCGCTTCGACCCGCGTAATCGGGGGCGTTACGATCAGCAAGGGTTCCGGATCTTCGGGTAGGTTTAATATGACCGAATGAAGCAACGCAGGACCAGGGTCCGTATTTTTGACGTTAAGTGTCGCCTCACCCTCTTCTTCATTCAAAATGACAACGGTTGTCTCGGGCTGCATTCCGTCCGCTACTGCCATACCGCACAAAAAAAGGCACAAGCTTATATAGCGCAGCAACGTCATGATTATTGATAGAGCATTCACCGATTTTCCCCACGCCATAAAGTCGAACACCAACAAACGCACACGTTAAAACAGCCGACACTTAACAAAGGCAGGCGAGCACCATTGCCTCATGTCGGCTATTAATGACGTACTTAGATGTAATCCACTGACAAACTGGTGCGACCATCCAGCGTCACATCACGGGTCAGGTCCAAGTCCTGCGTGCGGTTGATAACGGCTTTTACTTCAAGCGTGCCGGTCAGACTGGTGATGGATGCAGGTACCGCAGTGGTACCGCTACGCCACGAATACTGGACAGGCGATTGGGCGACTACACCGTCACTGTTCTGCCAGGACGCCCCCTGACTGCTGCGCATGATAGGGCTCAAGGCGCCGCTGGGCGATTGCAGGTTTTTGAGAGTCACGGAGTACCCACCGGTACGCCGGCCATTGGCGAGGCCCAGGCCGTAGTTCTGCGCCTCGCTGAACCCGGCACCGAGGATGCCTGTCACCTTGCTGGCGGGTTGCAGGTCGGTCAGTGCCACTCGAAACTGCGCTGGCGCTTGGCCGCAATTGATGTTCAATCCCACCGTTTTCGCTGCAAGTGGAGTGAACTGCGTCGGCGACAAGCTTGCGGCGGGAATTGTCTGGTAATCGACGACGCCGCTGCCGGCGAGGCTAAGGTTGCAAGCCACCGGCTTAATAGTCCCTCGTACAACCAGTTCAGCAACATTCGTTGCATGAGCCCCAATACTTGCGGCCAAGCAAAGAGCACCCATGGTCACACCAAGCATTTTCTTCATATTCAACCTGTCATCTGTAATGAGTAGGTGAATTTACGATGATCGAAAGTTTCGACCATAAATAAATAACACCACGGCGAAATTGCCGAATGACAGTCTGTGGCTTTGACACCTCATTAATGAATCAGAGAACACGCCAATAAATGTGGGAGGCGTAAAAATAAAAAGTGGGCCAAGCCTAAGTACCGAGTAGGTTTAAACTAAAATCCGATAAGCCAATAACCTCCACCGTGTAGGCAAAGTCATAAATATCACAACTTCCGCAAGTCGTTAATAACTCCTACAAAGATAAAGCACCATTCTCTTTAAACTTAGAAAGCCGCCCTACATTTCCCACAAGATCCCCTCACAGACACCCGCAGAAAAATTACCGAAGCCGTACGCGTTGGCACCAAAGGTCGATCGTGGCACGATGGCTGGGTTATCGACCGAGACCCCCTTACCATGCCGCAATCCCAAGCCAAGAATCTGTCCCTGATCGCCGCCATCGACCTGGGCTCCAACAGCTTTCACATGGTCGTGGCCAAGGCCCAGAACGGCGAAATCCGCATCCTTGAGCGGCTCGGCGAGAAAGTGCAACTGGCTGCCGGCATCGACGATGAGCGCCAGCTCAATGAAGAATCCATGCAGCGCGGGCTCGATTGTCTCAAGCGATTTGCCCAGCTGATCAACGGCATGCCCCTGGGCGCCGTGCGAATCGTCGGTACCAACGCGTTGCGCGAAGCGCGCAACCGTGGCGAATTCATCCGCCGCGCCGAGGAGATTCTTGGGCATCCCGTCGAAGTCATCTCCGGTCGTGAAGAAGCCCGTCTTATTTATCTGGGCGTGTCCCACACCCTGGCCGACACCCCCGGCAAACGCTTGGTCGCCGACATCGGCGGCGGCAGTACCGAATTCATCATTGGGCAAAGATTCGAGCCATTGTTGCGCGAAAGCCTGCAGATGGGCTGCGTCAGCTACACCCAACGCTACTTCAAGGACGGCAAGATCACCCCGGCGCGCTACGCCCAGGCCTACACGGCGGCGCGGCTGGAGATCATGAGCATCGAACACGCCCTGCACCGCCTGACCTGGGATGAAGCCATCGGCTCGTCCGGCACCATTCGCGCCATCGGTCTGGCCCTGAAAGCCGGCGGCCATGGCACCGGCGAAGTCAACGCCGAAGGCCTGGCATGGCTCAAGCGCAAGCTGTTCAAGCTGGGGGACGCCGAGAAAATCGACTTCGATGGCATCAAGCCCGATCGCCGCACCATTTTCCCAGCCGGCCTGGCGATTCTCGAGGCGATCTTTGACGCCCTTGAGCTGCAACGCATGGACCACTGTGACGGCGCCCTGCGCGAAGGCGTGCTTTATGACCTGCTGGGTCGCCACCACCACGAAGACGTGCGTGAGCGCACGCTCACCTCGTTGATGGAGCGTTATCACGTCGACCTGGAACAAGCCGCCCGCGTCGAGCGTAAAGCCCTGCACGCCTTCGACCAGGTGGCCGAGGACTGGGACCTGGAGGACGGTGTCTGGCGCGAGCTGCTGGGCTGGGCCGCCAAGGTGCATGAAGTGGGCCTGGACATCGCCCACTACCATTACCACAAGCACGGCGCCTACCTGATCGAACACTCGGACCTGGCCGGTTTCTCCCGCGAAGACCAGCAAATGCTCGCCCTGCTGGTGCGTGGCCATCGCCGTAACATCCCCAAGGACAAGTTCGCGGAGTTCGGTGACGAAGGCATCAAGCTGATCCGCCTGTGCGTACTGCTGCGCTTTGCGATCCTGTTCCACCACATTCGTGGCACCCAGGAAATGCCCCAGGTGACCCTGCGCGCCAATGGCGACAGCCTGGATGTGGTGTTCCCGAAGGGCTGGCTGGATGAAAACCAACTGACCCAGGCGGACTTTGCCCAGGAAGCCGAGTGGTTGACGCGGGTGGGGTTCAGCCTGAACCTGCGCTAACGCGCAGGCGGCCAGAGACGCTTGTTTTGGGGAGCGGGCTTGTTGTGGTGAGCGGGCTTGCCCCGCGCTGGGTGGCGAAGCCGCCCCAATAAAAACGCCGCATTCTGTCAGGCAGAATGCGGCGTTTGGCTTTAGGGCTGCTTCGCACCCCAGCGGGAGCAAGCTCCCTCGCCACAAGAGCCCGCTCCCCACATTGAGTTAGTTCACCGTCAGAATCGGGCTACCCAACTTCTCCAACAACGTCGCCTGCGCGCTGCGCGGGTTCTGGTTGCCAGTCGGTGTGTTGCGTACATAGCGGCCGTCCGACTGCAGGCTCCAGCTGTGGGTGTTGTCGGTGAGGTAGCTTTCCAGCTCCTTCTTGACCCGCATGATCAGCTTCTTGCCTTCCACCGGGAAGCACGTCTCGACACGCTTATCGAGGTTGCGCTCCATCCAGTCGGCACTGGAGAGGAACATCTGCTCTTCGCCGCCGTTGAGGAAGTAGAACACCCGCGTGTGTTCCAGGAAGCGACCGATGATCGAGCGCACATGGATGTTGTGCGAAACGCCGACAATACCCGGACGCAGGCAGCACATGCCGCGCACCACCAGGTCGATGCGCACGCCGGACTGGCTGGCCTTGTACAGCGCGCGGATGATCTTCGGATCGGTCAGCGAGTTGAACTTGGCAATGATGTGCGCCGGCTTGCCGTCGAGGGCGAACTGGGTCTCGCGGGCAATCATGTCGAGCATGCCCTTCTTGAGCGTGAACGGCGCGTGCAGCAGCTTTTTCATGCGCAGGGTCTTGCCCATGCCGATCAACTGGCTGAACAACTTGCCGACGTCTTCGCACAAGGCATCGTCGGAGGTCAGCAGGCTGTAGTCGGTGTAGAGCTTGGCGTTGCCGGCGTGGTAGTTGCCGGTACCCAAGTGCGCGTAACGCACGATCTCACCGGCTTCGCGGCGCAGGATCAGCATCATCTTGGCGTGGGTCTTGAAGCCGACCACGCCGTAGATCACCACCGCGCCCGCCGCTTGCAGACGGCTGGCCAGTTGCAGGTTGGATTCTTCGTCAAAGCGCGCACGCAGTTCGATCACCGCCGTGACTTCCTTGCCGTTACGCGCAGCGTCGACCAGTGCATCGACGATTTCCGAGTTGGCGCCGGAACGGTACAACGTCTGGCGTACCGCCAAGACGTGCGGGTCCTTGGCAGCCTGGCGCAGCAGGTCGACCACCGGGGTGAAGGACTCGAAGGGGTGCAGCAGCAGGATGTCCTGCTTGCTCACCACGCTGAAAATGTTCTCGCTGTTTTGCAGCAGTTTCGGGATCTGCGGCGTGAACAGCGTGTATTGCAGCTCCGGATGGCTGTCCAGGCCGGTGATGCTGAACAGGCGCGTCAGGTTGACCGGGCCGTTGACCTGGTACAGCTCGGATTCGGCCAGGTTGAACTGCTTGAGCAGGTAGTCCGACAGGTGTTTCGGGCAGGTGTCGGCCACTTCAAGACGCACCGCATCGCCGTAGCGTCGCGAGAACAACTCGCCGCGCAGGGCGCGGGCCAAGTCTTCGACGTCTTCGGAGTCCAGCGCCAGGTCGGCGTTTCGGGTCAGGCGGAACTGATAGCAGCCTTTTACCTTCATGCCCTGGAACAGGTCATCGGCGTGGGCGTGGATCATCGACGAAAGGAATACATAGTTATCGCCAGCGCCCCCCACCTCTTCCGGTACCTTGATGATGCGTGGCAACAGGCGCGGGGCCGGGATGATGGCAAGGCCAGAATCGCGACCGAAGGCGTCGATACCTTCCAGCTCGACAATGAAGTTGAGGCTCTTGTTCACCAGCAACGGGAACGGGTGCGTCGGGTCGAGGCCGATCGGGGTGATGATCGGCGAGATCTCGTCACGGAAGTAACGGCGCACCCACGTCTTGATCTTGGTGGTCCAGTGACGGCGACGGATAAAGCGGACCTGGTGTTTCTCCAGTTCCGGTAACAGGATGTCGTTGAGGATCGCGTATTGGCGGTCCACATGGCCGTGCACCAGCTCGCTGATGCGCGCCAGGGCCTGGTGCGGCTGCAGGCCGTCGGCGCCAGCTTGTTCACGGGCGAAGGTGATTTGTTTCTTGAGGCCAGCGACGCGGATCTCGAAGAACTCGTCCAGGTTGCTGGAGAAGATCAGCAGGAACTTCAGCCGCTCCAGCAGCGGGTAGGACTCATCCAGCGCCTGTTCCAGCACGCGGATGTTGAATTGCAGTTGTGACAGCTCGCGGTGGATGTACAGGCTGCTGTCATCCAGGTTGGTCACCGCAGCCACCGGGGCCGGCACGGGCGGCTCGGCCACCACGGCAGGCGCGGCGGGCTCATGCTCAGGCGGGGTCTCGGTGACTTGTTCAACCACCGGGTGAGCGTCTTTTACGGCAACTTCTGAGAGTCCTTCGGTATTCATTGAACGTTCCTGTGAGGGCTATTGTTGCTCTCTAAGCAATTGGGCGGCGCGGGCGGCGAAGTAGGTCAGAATGCCATCAGCCCCGGCGCGTTTAAAGGCTGTCAGGGATTCTAGGATCACCCTTTCACTCAGCCATCCATTCTGTATTGCAGCCATGTGCATCGCGTACTCGCCGCTGACCTGATAGACAAACGTCGGCACTTTGAATTCTTCTTTGACCCGGTAAAGGATGTCCAGGTACGGCATCCCGGGCTTGACCATCACCATGTCAGCCCCTTCGGCCAGGTCGGCCGCCACTTCGTGCAGGGCTTCATGGCTGTTGGCCGGGTCCATCTGGTACGAAGCCTTGTTGGCCTTGCCCAGGTTCAACGCCGAGCCCACCGCATCGCGGAACGGGCCGTAGTAGGCGCTGGCGTACTTGGCCGAATAGGCCATGATCCGCACATTGACGTGACCGGCCAGCTCCAGGGCTTCGCGAATCGCCTGGATGCGCCCGTCCATCATGTCCGACGGTGCAACCACCTGGGCGCCAGCGGCGGCGTGGGACAAGGCTTGCTTGACCAGTGCATCGACGGTGATGTCGTTTTGAACATAGCCGTCTTCGTCCAGAATGCCATCCTGGCCGTGGGTGGTGAACGGGTCCAGCGCCACGTCGGTGATCACCCCAAGCTCCGGGAAACGCTCGCGCAGGGCACGGGTGGCGCGCTGGGCGATCCCTTGCGGGTTCCAGGCTTCGGCAGCATCCAGGCTCTTGAGTTCAGACGGCGTGACCGGGAACAGCGCCAGCGCCGGAATCCCCAGCTCAACCCAACCGGCGGCTTCTTCAAGCAGCAGGTCAATGGTCAAACGCTCCACACCGGGCATCGAAGCCACCGCTTCCCGACGATTCTCCCCGTCCAGCACAAAGACCGGCAGGATCAGATCGTTGGTCGTCAGTACGTTTTCACGCACCAGGCGGCGAGAAAAATCATCACGGCGATTGCGACGCAGACGGGTGGCAGGGAACAGACGATTGGCAGGGGTAAAGCTCACGACAGACTCCTGAGCCCGGGTTCACGGGCGAGCGTTGCAGTTATAAGCGGCCATTATGACGAAGGTATGACAGTTGTGCTTAAGCATGCGACCTGTAGCCGCATTCGTCATTTACGTAGGAATTGTTCACTTCGTGACACATCTCGATACTTTCATGAATCTTCGTGAAGGCGTAGGCTGCGCGTTCATTTCGCCAGCACCCCAGACCATGCTTCAACAATTTCTGCATGACTTCGGCTACTTTGCGCTCTTCCTGGGCACCTTCTTTGAAGGCGAGACTATTCTGGTCCTCGCAGGCTTCCTGGCGTTCCGTGGCTACATGGATATCAACCTGGTGGTGGTCGTTGCCTTTTTCGGCAGCTACGCCGGCGATCAGCTTTGGTATTACATGGGCCGCAAGCACGGCCGCAAGCTGTTGGCGCGCAAGCCGCGCTGGCAATTGATGGGCGACAAGGCCCTGGAGCATATCCGCAAGCACCCGGATATCTGGGTACTGAGCTTCCGCTTTGTCTACGGCTTGCGCACAGTGATGCCGGTGGCGATAGGTTTGTCCGGCTACCCGCCGTTGCGCTACCTGATCCTCAACGGCATTGGCGCGGCGATCTGGGCCTTGGCCCTGGGCGCGGCGGCCTATCACTTCGGCGCGGTGCTGGAAGGTATGTTGGGCAGCATCAAGAAGTACGAGCTGTGGGTGCTGGGCGCGTTGCTGCTACTGGGCTTCGGCCTGTGGCTGCGCCGCCGCATCAAGAACGCACGTATCGCCCGCGAGGCCTGTGCCGAGGCCAAGGCCCGGCTCGCCGCCGAGCCGGTCCCGGTCGAAACGCCTAAGACACCAGTCGAGTAAACCGGCTTCTGCAGCAGTAGAGGCCGATCACGCTGAGCAGGCTGTAGCTCAGCAGGCCCAGCCAGCCCAGGTTGCCGGCGGGCCATAGCCCAACCAGCGGCGCCAGCCACACCAGCGGCACATTCAGCACCAGCCGCGACAGCTCGGCCTTGAGCGCCCACGGGCGATTTTCCAGCGCCACTCCCAAGGTAAACAACCCCAGCGCCATGGCACTCCACCCCAGGATCAGCGCCGCCGTGGGCAAGCCTTCGCCGAAATTCATCAAATAGCTGCCAAAGCCCACATACGCCGCAAATTGCAGGGCGATGTAGACTTGCTGGCGCCCATCCAGCGGCACTTCGAATTTACGGAACTGGGTCAGGTCATGCTTGGCCAACGGGTACTTGGCCTTCACGTCCGCCGGG
Organism: Pseudomonas sp. IPO3749; assembly: GCF_013386605.1. Taxonomy (NCBI): domain Bacteria; kingdom Pseudomonadati; phylum Pseudomonadota; class Gammaproteobacteria; order Pseudomonadales; family Pseudomonadaceae; genus Pseudomonas; species Pseudomonas sp. IPO3749. The sequence continues at coordinate 57,916 of NZ_JACARN010000056.1, forward strand.
CGCCAGCCGGTGCGCATGAACCAGATGCGCAGCTTGTCCCACCAGCGCTCGGTACGCCGCGCATCACTCCACAACTGCGCATAAAACTGCAGGTTGGCCCACAGCGGATTCCAGCTGGCCAAGGGCGTGGTCACGCCGAAAATTACTGGTTCGTTGTCGTCTTCTTCCTGGAAGGTGCCGAACAGCCGGTCCCAAATAATGAACACCCCGCCGTAATTGCGATCCATGTAGAGAGCGTTCTGCGCATGGTGGGCGCGATGATTGGATGGCGTCACGAAAAACCATTCATACCACCCAAGCTTCGGCACGTGCCGGGTATGCACCCAGAATTGATAGAGCAGATTGAGCGACGCCACGCTGATAAACACCACCAATGGCACGCCAAGGACTGCCAGGGGCAGGTAGAAGATCCAGCTCAGCAGGAAGCCGGTGCTGGTCTGGCGCAGGGCGGTGCTGAGGTTGTAGTCCTCGCTCTGGTGATGCACCGAGTGCGCGGCCCACAGGATATTGCGTTCATGGCCCATACGGTGCAGCCAGTAGTAGCAGAAGTCGTAGAACACAAAGGCGAACACCCAGGTCCAGACGCTTTGGGCCGGCAGATCAATCAATGCAAGATGTTTAAGGGCGAACGCGTAGGTCAGCAGCCCCACGCCCTTGGTCAGCAGCCCCGTGGTGGTGGACAACACACCGGTGCTGAGGCTGTTGATGGCATCCGCCACCCGGTAGTTGCGCTCGCCGCGCCAGCGGTCGGCAAGCAGCTCTATCACGATCAAGGCGATGAAAAACGGTACCGCGTAAGGCACGAAGTCCATGGTCTGGTCCGGTCTATTTTTGTTACATCAAGATTAGGTGCAGCGACGCGAGATCCCATTGGCAACAGATGACAAATTAGTAGACATTTAACGCCAAGACCCCAGGAGAAATGCCCATGAGCAAAAAGATTGCAGTGATCCTTTCCGGCTGCGGCGTGTACGACGGCGCAGAGATCCACGAAAGCGTGATCACCTTGCTGCGCCTGGACCAGCGCGGCGCTCAGGTCCAATGTTTTGCCCCCAACATCGCGCAGTTGCATGTGATCAACCACCTCACCGGCGAAGAGATGCCCGAGTCGCGCAATGTGCTGGTGGAGTCGGCCCGAATTGCCCGCGGTGATGTGAAAGACATCCGCGAAGCCAATGCCGAAGATTTTGATGCGCTGATCGTGCCCGGCGGGTTTGGCGCGGCGAAGAATCTGTCGAACTTTGCCGTGGAAGGCGCAGGCTGCAGCGTCAACCCACAGGTGCTGGAGCTGGCCGAGGCCTTTGCCGAAGCGGGCAAGCCGGTGGGGCTAATCTGCATCTCGCCGGCCCTGGCGGCGAAGATCTATGGCCCGGGCGTGACCTGCACCATCGGCAACTGTGCCGACACCGCCGCCGCGCTGGACAAGATGGGCGCCACTCACCAGGAATGCACGGTGGAAGATATTGTCGAGGATAAGGCGCGCAAACTGGTGAGCACGCCGGCCTATATGCTCGGCAAGAACATCAGCGAGGTCGCTTCGGGGATCAACAAGTTGGTGGACCGGGTGCTGGAGTTGACCCACGAAAACGACTGAACACCTGTGGTGGCAAGGGAGCTTCTGTGGCGAGGGAGCTTGCTCCCGCTGGAGTGCGAAGCGCTCCCAAGATTTTGGGGCCGCTACGCAGCCCAACGGGAGCAAGCTCCCTCGCCACAGGTCAGGGTTGGCGCATCAAGCGAGTGAGAATGCGATCCAGGGCATTGGCAAACGCCTGCTTTTCCTTCTCGCCATGGGGCGGTGGACCACCGCCCATCTGGCCTTGCTCCCGCAGATCCGTGAACAGGTTACGCACCGCCAGGCGTTCGCTCATGTTTGCCGGGCTGAACTCCTTGCCCCGTGGATCGAGGGCGGTGACGCCCTTTTTCACCAGACGGTCGGCCAACGGCACATCGCTGCAGATCACCAACTCGCCCGGCACCGCGTACTCCACCAGGTAGTCGTCCGCCGCATCCGGGCCGCTGGGCACCACGATCAGCTTCACACACGCGAAACTCGGCTTGATCTGGCTCTGCCCGGCCACCAGCACCACCTCGAACTGACGCTTGAGGGCGAACTTCACCACTTGGTCCTTGGCTGCCCGAGGACAGGCGTCGGCATCGATCCACACGCGCATGTCAGGCCGCCACTCGGCGTTTCTCGGCCAACCGACTGCGACCATACAGCACCACAATCGCCAGGATCGCCACAGCCTGCGCACTCAGCGAGTACGCATCGGCGTGGATGCCCAACCAGTCGAAGTCAAAGAACGCCACCGGCCGCGTACCGAAGATGCCGGCTTCCTGCAACGCCTTCACGCCATGCCCGGCGAACACCACCGACAGCGCACACAGCAACGCCGCGTTGATGCCGAAGAACAGCGCCAGCGGCAGCTTCGCCGAACCGCGCAGGATCACCCATGCCAGGCCCACCAACAGCACCAACGCCGTCGCCCCGCCCGCCAGCACGGCGTTGTGCCCGGCCGGGCCGGCTTGCAGCCACAGGGTTTCGTAGAACAGGATCACTTCGAACAGCTCGCGGTACACCGAGAAGAACGCCAGCATCGCAAAGCCGAACCGTCCACCCCCGCCTACCAGGCTACTCTTGATGTAATCCTGCCAGGCGGCGGCGTGGCGGCGGTCGTGCATCCACACGCCGAGCCACAGCACCATCACACTGGCGAACAGCGCCGTGCAGCCTTCCAGCAACTCGCGCTGGGCGCCGCTCACGTCAATCACATACGCGGCGAGCGCCCAGGTCGCCAGACCCGCCAACAGCGCCAGACCCCAACCCACGTTGACGCTGCGCACCGCCGACTGCTGGCCGGTGTTGCGCAGGAACGCGAGGATCGCGGCCAGCACCAGGATGGCTTCCAGGCCTTCACGCAGCAGGATCAGCAAGCCGGAGATGTAGCTCAGCGACCAGCTCAGGCCATCGCTGCCCAGCAAGCCAGCGGACTCGGTGAGCTTGCCTTTGGCCAGGTCCAGGCGCTGCTGCACCTGCTCGACCGGCAAACCGTCCTGCAACGACTGCCGATAGGCCATCAGCGCCTTCTCGGTGTCTTTGCGCACGTTGGCGTCGACGTTATCCAGCGAGCTTTCCACCAGCTCAAAGCCTTCCAGGTACGCGGCTACCGACAGGTCGTAAGCCTGCTCGTGGTCGCCGTTACGGAATGCGGCCAGGCTCTTGTCCAGGGTGGTGGCGGTGTAGTCGAGCAGCTGCGCCGGGCCACGCTTGACCTGCGGCGGTTGCGCACGCTGGGCACGGAATGTCGTGGCGGCAGCTTCACCGTTGGCGGCCAGGACTTCGTTCGGCGTCTGGCGTGCCAGGTCGGCGAGGTTGAACGGTTGCTCGCTTTTCGCGGCGGCCGGGTCTGCAGTGAAACCGGCGATATAGGTGGCCAGGTCCCAGCGCTGACGGTCGTCCAGTTGATCGGCGAAGGACGGCATGTCGGTGCCTTCGACGCCCAGGCCGAGGGTGTTGTAGATCGCATAGAGGCTCAAGCGGTCCAGGCGCACAGGGTCGCGCAGATTGGCCGGTGGCGGCGTCATGCCGACGCTGGCCGGGCCATCACCGGCGCCCGCGGTGCCGTGGCACACCGAGCAATGCTGGGCATAAAGCGGCGCACCTCGCGTTGGATCAGGGGTGATTGCCGGGGCCTGGCTGACTTCATAGGCCACTGCCAGTTGGGCACCTAATTGCCGGGCTTGCCGAGCAACCGTTGCGCCGTCCTGATGGGCAGTTACCGCCGCTAACAGTTCATCGACACCTTTGACCAACGCCGCGCGCTCCGGGCGCTGAGGCAACTCTGCCACCAACCCTTGCAACACCCCGAGAAACTCCACCTGTTCGCGGTATTCGGATTCATCGATAACCTTGCCCGCCTCCACCGTCGGTGGGTAGTCAGCGCCAATGTAGTCGAGCAAATGCAGGGCTTGCGGGGCGCCCTCGGCAGTTGCGGCCAACAGGTTGACGCTGCACGACATCAACGCCGGCAGCATCAGCCAGGCGAGAAAACGGAAGGGGGCAGTCATGAACGAATCTCAAATGGAAATACGAAGTAACACATTGTTAAGGCTTAAAGGGTTTGACTCAAGGCGAAAGTGATTTGGTGTTCTTAGAGGCGGGGCATTTAGGAGCGGGTGGTGGCGTTTTTAGGGGGCAAATAGCCATTGTTTTGCCAGTAATGGTGCTTATAATGCCGCGCCCTGTTAGTGCGAAAGGGAATTTCGTTCCTTGTTTTTATGAGGAATAACCACATCGGTTGACACTTTCAGGGAAGATGTTTGCATGGCATTTCGCGCTTTACCTTTGCTTGCGCTCTTGGCGGTGACGTTGTTGTCGGGCTGTTCGATGTTTCGCAGCTATGACACCGAGTTGCAGGCGACCAATCAGCAGTTGGTCACCGGGAATGTCGACGCGGCGTTGACGCTGCTGGAGAAGAACAACACGGGTGAAGACAAGGACTTGCTCTATTTCTTCGAGAAGGGTGAGTTGCTGCGGGCCAAGGGTGATTTGACGGGGAGTCAGACCGCCTGGCGCAGTGCTGACCTGCAAGTCTACAAATGGGAAGAGGCGGTCAAGTTCGACAGTGCCAAGTACCTGGCCCAGTTCGGCAGTTTCCTCGCCAACGACAAGGTGCGGCGCTACGAAGGTTATGACTACGAGAAGGTCATGCTGACCACGCAGATGGCCTTGAACCTGCTGGCCTTGAACGACTTCGATGGCGCACGCACCGAGATCAAGAAGACCCACGAACGCGAAGCGGTGATCGCGGACCTGCGCGATAAGGAATACCTCAAGCGCGAGGACGAAGCCGAGCGTGAAGGCGTGGCCACCCAGATGAAAGACCTGCACGGCTACCCGGTGGCAGCCCTCGACGCGCCGGAAGTGGTCGGCCTGAAGAACAGCTACCAGAGCGCGTTCAGCCATTACCTGGCCGGTTTCGTCTACGAAGCCCTGGACGAGAAGGACCTGGCGGCCCCCGGTTACCGCAAGGCGGCCGAGTTGCGCCCCAATACACCGTTACTTGAACAGGCCTTGCTGGACCTGGACAAATCCAAGGTCGGCGCCGATGAAACCGATGTGCTGATCGTGGTGCAAAGTGGCCTGGCGCCGGCCCGCGACTCGATTCGCCTGCCGATTCCGATCCCGATCAACGGCAATCTGGTGATCACCCCGCTGTCGTTCCCGGTGATCAAGGCCGATACGTCCACCGCGACCTTCGCCCAGATCGGCGTCGACGGCCAGCAACAGAACCTCACCGCACTCAACAGCACCACGGCCATGTCCCGCCGTGCCCTGCGCGATGACATGCCAGGGATCATCCTGCGCACCACGGTGCGTGCAGTCACCCGTGGCGTGGCGCAAAACAACCTGAACAAGACCAACCCCATGGCGGGCCTGGTGCTGGGTATCGCCTCGGCAGTCACTGAAGGTGCAGACACCCGCACCTGGCGCACCCTGCCGGACATGACCCAGGTGACGCGCCTGCGCCTCAAGCACGGCGAGCACCAGGTCAGCCTGCCCAACGCCCTGGGCGGCACGCTGGTGACGGTCAAGGCTGACCAGCGTTATCAGGTGATCACCCTGCGCGTGGTGGGCAACCAGGTATTCGCCGGTGGCCTGGCCGCCCATGTGGTGCCGAGCACCGCCACCCAGGCCATCGCCCTCAAACAACCTTAAGGAGCACGCTATGCGTCATTTCATCCTCGGCGCCCTGGCGCTGGTCCTGCTGGCCGGCTGCGCCACCCCGCCACCACCGGAGCCTGGCAGCGCCGCCAGCAAAATCGTGGTGATGGGCAAGTTCAAGGGCATCGCCGTCGGTGCCATCCGCGTTGCGCGCGAAAACGGCTTCCTGACTGCCAAGGTGCAGTTGAGCAACATCACCAGCAGTAACCAGACGATGTATTACCGCTTCGCCTGGTTGGGAGCGGACGGCTTCCCGGTAGGCGACGAAGAAACCTGGAAAGTGCTGAACCTGTACGCCAACCAGGCGACCTTCCTGCCGGCCATTGCCAACCTGCCCCAGGCGGCGGACTTCCGCCTTGAAGTGAAGACGCCTTGAGCCGTTCCCCTTCTACGTTTCAGAGAGAATTCCCCATGTTTGCACGCTTCTCGATCCTCGCCGTGGTTGCCCTGCTGGCCAGCGGTTGCTCCAACACCTCGCCTGTACTGGGCAGCAAGAACATCAACTACGGCGACACCAAGGCCGTGGAAACGATCACCAACGAGTTCGGCTCCACCGACCTGCAGATGATCGCCGAAAGCATGACCCGCTCCCTCGCCCAGTCCGGCATCCTGCAGGGCCGCCCGGTGGTGCAGGTGTATGACGTGAAGAACAAGACCAGCGAGTACATCGATACCCGCGAGATCACCACGTCGATCAAGACCCAGCTTATGAAGACCGGCACCGCCCGCTTCGCCAGCGACAACGCCGACATGCAGAGCCAGGTCGACCAGCTCAAGCTGCAAAACCAGAGCGGCCTGTACAAGAAGTCCACTGTCAGCAAGACCGGCAACATGGTCGCCGCCAAGTACCGCCTGGAAGGCTCCATCAGCTCCATCGTCAAGCGCAGCTCGGACTACAAGGACGTGTTCTACAAATTCAGCCTGCAACTGGTCGACGTCGAGAGCGGCCTGGCCGAATGGATGGACGAAAAAGAAATCCGCAAGACCACGGAGCGCTAAGCAATGCGTGCATGGATCGGCATGATCGGCCTGCTGTGCGCCTTTGGCGCCTCGGCCGCCCCGAAGATCGCGGTGACCGACCTGGCCTATGAGGCGCGGGTCGAGGAATACATCCACCAGGTGTCGGCCAGCAACAACTTCCAGGCAAGCGCCTACCACGCCAGCGGTGCGTCGAACTACAGCGAGTACGAAAGCCGTACCCGCTACATCGAACAGACCGAGCTGCGTAAATTCAGCGGCGATATCAAGGGCGAGATCCTCAAGTCGCGCCAGTTCCAGCTGGTACAGGGCACACCCTACACCGCCGATGCCAAGGGTGACGTCTACGACGTGATCAAGCGCATCAAGGCCGGTCACTTCAAGGGCGCCGACTACGTGTTGTTCGGCACCCTGTCGGACATCGACTTCACCCAGGACATCAACGCCCTGGACCACACCAACAGCTATTCGGCTGTGCTGGGCCTGACGCTGGTGGCGGATTTCAGCCTGATCAACACGCGTACCTACGAAATCACCTCGGCGTTCACCGCGATGGGCGAAGGCCAGGACACCAAGCTGGTGAACAGCCGCGATGTACGCGTGAGCCTGAACCGGCCGCGCGTGGTGAAGGACGTGTCGAAAGCACTGGGTGAGGATGTGGCGCGCCAGCTGGCGGAGCAGTTGGGGGGCGGGTATCAAGACCAGGGCCAACCGCCGTTGCGCAACAACCTACCGAGGGATGAAGCGCCGAAGATTCTGCGCTGAAATTCGGCGGTTCGACTTACACAAATCAAAGTGGGAGCGGGCTTGCTCGCGAATGCGAAGTGTCAGTCAACATATTCATCGACTGGTCCACCGCATTCGCGAGCAAGCCCGCTCCCACATTTTGATCCGATTGCGTCAGTTACGCTGTCGCACGGTGCAGGCTGGCAAGGAGGCCAGCCGCCCCAACAAACAACCCGGCAAACGTACGGTTCATACGCTTCTGTTGTTTAGGCGTACGCAACAGGCGCAATACCTTCGACGCCAGCCCCGTATACCCCGCCATCACCACCATATCGACGCAGATCATCGTCGCACCCAGGATCAGGTACTGGATCAGCAGCGGCGCCTGCGGGTTCACGAACTGCGGCAACACCGCCAGCATGAACACCAGGGCCTTGGGGTTGCTGGCATTCACCAGGAAACCACGGAACATCATCGCCATCGGCTTGCCGATCGGGCGCACGGCCGCGTCATCGGTCATGTCCATGGGCAACGCGCGCCATTGCTTGATGGCCAGATACACCAGGTACGCCACGCCAAACCATTTGATTGCATAGAACGCGGTGGAGGATGTCGCCAGGATGGCACCCAGGCCGCAAGCAACGACGGCAATCTGCATCGCCAGGCCCAATTGCAGGCCAATCGCGTTCCAGTAACCGCGCAGGAAACCATATTGCAGGCCGCTGGACATCGAGGCGATGGCGCCAGCGCCGGGGGAAAGGGAGATGATCCAACTGGCCAGGAAAAAGGCCAGCCACGTATCGAGTGCCATTGCACACCTCAGGAGGGAGTTTGCGGTTGTGCCTTAAGCTAACTCCGCCGACCAAAGGCTGGCTATAGATTTTTACAAGATGTGAATGCTAGCGGTCGCCCGGAAACACATGGGTGCCTGGCCAACGCCGCACCGAACGCTGGAAAAACAGGCTGTTGGGCACTTGCACCATCGCGCTGTCAGTCCCCGCTTCTGCCACTTCGATCAACGTGGTGTAGAGCAGATTGATCGCCACGACCCGGCCCTTCACCCCTGGTTTGTCGACCGTATCCACCAATTCGACGATATCGCCCAGGCGAAACGGCCCGACGGTGAAGATCAGGATGGCGCACAGCAGGTTGGACAACACCGACCACATGGCGAAGAACGCCACGGCTGCAACCGCGACAAACCCGGACAACGCCGTCCACAGCACCGTGGCGGACACACCCAGGCGGCCCAGCACGAAGATCAGCGCACTGCCCATGATCAGCCAGCGCAAGCCACCGCGCAGCGGCATCAGCAACTGCGGCGGGAACGGGTAGCGCTCGCCCAGGCGGGTCAGGCCTTTGGCGACAAAACGCTGGGCAAGGTAACCCGCCAGCAGGATCAGCAGGATTTGCACGCCAACCCAGACGGGCTCGACCCACTGTGTCGGTATCGGCAGCTGCAACGCTTCCATCAGGACAACGCCTCCAGCTCCGCTTGCAGGGTTTCGAGCAGTTCGAGGGCTTCCATCCAGGTTTCCTCCAATTGCCCTTCACGCACCTTGAGCTTGGCCTGTTCGGCCAGCAGGTCGCGCAGTTCGTCCTTGCGGGCGGCCTCGTAGACGGCGCTGTCGCCCAGGCTGGCTTCGATCTTGGCCAGGCGCTCATGCACCTTGCCCAGCTCGGCTTCCAGCTTGTCAGCCTCACGTTTGTGCGGCGCCAATTGCTGACGCAAGGCGGCGGCAGCTTGGCGCTGGGCCTTTTTGTCGGTCTTGTCCGGGTTGACCGGGGTGTTGCTGACCGGCGCGTTGCGCAGGCGGTAGTCCGTCAGCCAGCGCGCGTAGTCGTCCAGGTCGCCGTCGAATTCCTCGACTTTGCCGTCCGCCACCAGCAGGAAGTTATCCGTGGTGCTTTTGAGCAAATGGCGATCGTGAGACACCACCAGTACCGCGCCGCTGAACTCCTGCAGCGCCATGGTCAGCGCCAGGCGCATTTCCAAGTCCAGGTGGTTGGTCGGTTCGTCGAGCAGCAGCAGGTTCGGACGGTCCCAGGCGATCAATGCCAGGGCCAGGCGGGCTTTTTCGCCGCCGGAGAAGTTCAGCACCGGCTCGTCGATGCGCGCGCCACGGAAGTCGAAACCGCCGAGGAAATCGCGCAGCGTCTGCTCGCGCTCGGTTGGCGCCAGGCGCTGCAGGTGCAGCAACGGGCTGGCCTTGGAATCGAGAGAGTCCAGCTGATGCTGGGCGAAGTAGCCCACCACCGTGTTCTCGCCACGGGTCAAGCGGCCGGCCAATGGCGACAGCTCACCCGACAGGTTCTTGATCAGCGTCGACTTGCCCGCACCGTTAGGGCCGAGCAAACCAATGCGCGCACCCGGTGTGAGTTGCAGCTTCACTTTTTCCAGGATGGTTTTGTCGCCATAACCCAGGCGCGCATCGGAGAGATCCAGCAACGGGCTGGAGATCTTCACCGACTCGCGAAACACGAAGTCGAACGGCGAATCGACGTGGGCCGCCGACAGCTCCTCCATGCGCTCCAGGGCCTTGATCCGGCTTTGGGCCTGGCGGGCCTTGGTGGCCTGGGCCTTGAAGCGGGCGATGTAGCTTTCCATGTGCGCACGTTGCGCCTGTTGCTTCTCGAACGCCTGTTGCTGCTGGGCCAGGCGTTCGGCACGAGCACGTTCGAACGCGGTGTAGCCGCCACGGTACAGCGTGATTTTCTTCTGTTCGACGTGGGCGATGTTGTCGACCACGGCGTCGAGGAAATCCCGGTCGTGGGAAATCAGCAGCAAGGTGCCCTGGTAACTCTTGAGGAAGTCTTCCAGCCACAGGATCGCATCGAGGTCCAAGTGGTTGGTGGGCTCATCGAGCAGCAGCAGGTCGGACGGGCACATCAGCGCCTGGGCCAGGTTCAGGCGCATGCGCCAGCCGCCGGAGAAGTCGGCAACCGGGCGGTCCATCTGCTCGTTGGTAAAGCCAAGGCCGGCGAGCATCTTGCGGGCGCGGGCATCGGCGGTGTAGCCGTCGGCACTGTCGAGTTCCGCATGCAGGCGAGCCTGGGCGGCGCCGTCCTGGGCTTTCTCGGCCTCGGCCAGGTCGTGTTGCACCTGGCGCAGGCGCAGGTCGCCATCGAGCACGTAGTCGATCGCGATGCGGTCCAGGGTGTCGATCTCCTGGCGCATATGGGCGATGCGCCAGTCGGCCGGCAGCAAGCAGTCCCCGGAATCCGGGGTCAGCTCACCCAGCAACAGGGCGAACAACGTGGATTTGCCGGCGCCGTTGGCACCGATCAGGCCGGCTTTGTGACCGGCGTGCAGGGTCAGCTCGGCGTCTTCGAGAAGACGTTGCGGGCCACGCTGTAATGTTAGGCTTTGAAGTCGGATCATAATGGCGGCGGAGTCTACCAGCTTCGTTCGCCGCTGGCTTGGGTGTGAATATGTGCGCTGACCTGTGGAGCTTTGCCCTCTCGACTTACGCCCGCCCAGGGTGCGAAGCCGCTTGCCTGCGTTTGCAGGCGCAAGGTGCAGACGTGTGCCTGTTGTTGTGTGGCGCGTGGTTGGAGCAGCGTGCCGTGACAGTGACCGTCGAGCGCATACGGGCGCTGAAACAGGTCGCCAGGCCTTGGCAGACAGCCGTGATCGAGCCGCTAAGACACCTACGCACTCAATGGCGCGCCATGGCGCAGCAGGATGAGGATTTGGCGGGGTTACGCGAGCGAGTCAAAGCCCTGGAGCTGGACGCCGAACAGCAGTTGCTGGCGCGCCTGGAAGCGTTGGCGCAACTGTGGCAGATGGGTGATGCGATGGGTCAGCAACGATGGCTGGAAGGACTGGCGGCTGAGGATGCCGCCAACCTTGACCACGACGCGCTGCAACAGCTGCGCGTCGTGGTCACCAACACTTAGGAAGCGCTGGTTGGAGTGGTGCTTGGCGCTACCGGGGCAGGCGTGCTGCTGGCCGGTGCAGTTGGAGCAGTGGACGCTACCGGGGTAGCAGCAGGCGTTGCTGGCTTGGCCGGTGCTGGTTTTGCGGCAGCTGGTTTTGCAGCGGCGGGTTTGGCAGCTGGCTTCGCGGCTGGTTTCGCAGCGGCAGTTTTAGCAACTGGCTTGGCGGCTGGTTTCGCAGCAGCAGGTTTGGCTGCTGGCTTCGCGGCTGGCTTAGCAGCAGCAGGTTTGGCTGCTGGCTTCGCGGCTGGCTTAGCAGCAGCCGTTTTAGCAACTGGCTTGGCGGCTGGTTTTGCAGCAGCAGGTTTAGCAGCAGCAGGTTTAGCAGCTGGCTTGGCGGCCGGTTTCGCAGCAGCAGTTTTGGCAGCTGGCTTAGCGGCTGGTTTTGCAGCAGC
>NZ_JACARN010000057.1:0-66935 GCF_013386605.1 Pseudomonas sp. IPO3749
TTACGGCGCCTGGCTCACAACGCGGCAATGGCTGCTTGCCGGTCGGCTACCTGGAAACCATTTTATGAGTCGTACCTAGCGCGAGGCCTGGCAAAAACCCAGGCCCTGGTGATCCTCGCTCGCAAGCTGTGTCGAGTGGCATTCGCTCTGATGAAAAACCAGAGCGAATACCAGCCAGATTTAAGGTCGCAGGGTTGTCCTGCAACATAGAATCTCCCACATTCGGTTTTGTGCAGTGGCGGCTAGCGGTGCAGGACGTATTGACCGGTGAAAGCCACTGCTCTTTCCTCACTGCCCTCATTCACAACCCACGTCTCCAGCGTCAACCGCGCGCGGCCATAGCGCTTGTAGGTCGCCAGAAACCGCTTCCATACCTTTTCCTCGGGTGCTGCGCAAATCGCGGTTGCATCCCGCGTGACCGGCAGCGGATAGCTGATCTGCCCTTCCTGAATCACGATATGCCCGTCTTCAATCCCTTCTTCCCGCAACTGCAAGTGCAGCCAGCCCCAACCCGCCAGCACCGCGCCGCAATACAGACTGCCGCCGAACATGGTGCTCTTGTGGTTGATGTTGGCTTGCAAGGGCAGATGCAGTTCCAGCCGCCCCTGTTGCCAGTCGAGCACCTTGAGGCCCATTTCCCGGGTGAGGGGGATGTCGTGGTGAAGGATGGATTCCAGGTAACGGCTGTCGCGGTTCATGGGGGCCTCTTGGCGGGTGGGGGCTGTCATTCGTCGTCGCTGCTTTGGTTGGCGAAGTTCAGGCCATGCTTGCGTAGCTTGTCGTGCAGGGTCTTGCGCGGTACGCCCAGGGCTTCGGCGAGGCTGCGCATGGAGCTGTGGGGACGGGTCAGTTCGGCGGCGATCAGGCTTTTTTCGAACTGCTCGACTTGTTCGCTCAGACCGCCGGGGGTGGAGGTCAGGACACCGGCCGATGGATTGTCCGGCGTATTGTCCAGCGCCAGTTCCAGGCCTAGCGCAAAACGTTCTGCAGCATTCTGTAGCTCACGCACATTGCCCGGCCAGCTATGGCGCAGCAGCAGCGCGCGCTGACCGGGTTGCAGTTCGTGCAGCGGCAAACCGTGGCGGCTGCTGGCCTCATCGGCGAAATGCTGGAACAGCATCAGCGCATCCTCGCCCCGCTCGCGCAGCGGCGGAATACGCAGCGGCGCGACGTTGAGGCGGTAATACAAGTCGGCACGAAAACGGCCCTGATCGGCCGACTGGCGCAGGTCTTCCTTGGTGGCGGCGATGATGCGGATATCCAGCGGGATCAGTTGATTGCCGCCCAGGCGCTCGACCACCCGCTCCTGCAACAGGCGCAAGAGTTTGACTTGCACATCCAGGCTCATGCTTTCGATTTCATCCAGAAACAAGGTGCCTCCGTTGGCGAATTCGAACTTGCCGATACGGCGTTTCTGCGCGCCGGTAAAGGCGCCGGGTTCGTGGCCGAACAGTTCGCTTTCCACCACGGACTCGGCCAAGGCGCCTGCGTTGATCGCCACAAACGGGCCGCTGCGGCGGCTCGACAAATCATGCAGCGCGCGCGCCACCACCTCTTTGCCGGCGCCGGTTTCACCGAGGATCAGCACATCGGCCTTGGTCGCGGCCAGGGCACCGATCTGCTCGCGCAGGCGCAACATTTGCGGCGAGTGGCCGACCAGGCGCGTGCTCAGTTGCTGACGGTCGCTGAGGGCCAGGCGCAGGCTGCGGTTGTCCAGCACCAGGCGGCGCAGGGCCAGGGCGCGGCGCACACTGTCGAGCAGGGCGTCACTGGCGAACGGTTTTTCCAGGAAGTCATAGGCGCCGGCGCGCATAGCTTGCACCGCCAGCGGCACGTCGCCGTGGCCGGTGATCAGCAGCACCGGCAGGTCTGGGTCCTGGCCATGCAGTTCGGCGAGCAGCTCCAAGCCGTCCATGCCGGGCATGCGGATGTCGCTGACCACCACGCCTGGCCAGTCCCGCGACAGGCGCGCGGTGAGGCCGGTGGCTTCGCCCAGGGTCAGGACCTTCAGCCCGGCCAGGTCCAGGGTCTGGCACAGGGCCTGACGCAGGTGTGGATCGTCGTCGATCAACACCACCTGAATCTGGTTATCGATACTCATACACTGCGGTCCTCGGACGGTTGCAGACTGACGCCCGGCGCACCGGCACGCAATTTCAAGGTTAACAGCGCGCCGCCTTCCTTGTGGTTGGCAAACAGCAGTTCGCCGCCAAAGGCACGCATCAGGGTGTCACAGATTGCCAACCCCAAGCCAAGCCCCTGGGTGCGGGTCTTGGTGGTGTAGAACGGCTCGCTGGCGCGGCCCAGGGCCTCCATGCAAAAGCCCGGGCCGTTGTCGCGAATGTACAGGTTGACGCCCTGTTCGGTGGTTTCGGCACTCAGCCAGAGCTTACGCGGCGGGCCTTTTTCGGTGAGGGCGTCGAGGGCGTTGGCCAGCAGGTTGCCCAGCACCTGGCGCAGGCGGGTTTCACCGGCCTGGACCCACAGCGTCGCTTCGGGCAAATCGCGGATCAGCTCGACCTCCATCGACCGCCGCCGCTTGGCCAGCAACGCCAGTGCATCATCCAGGGCCGGTTGCAGGGCCACACTCTCGGGCGCATGGCGGTCGCGGCGGGCAAAGGCGCGCAGGTGGGCGATGATCGAGGCCATGCGCCCGGTCAACTCGCTGATCAGCTTGAGGTTGCCTCGCGCATCGGTGGTGCGTTCATGGTCGAGCAGGATTTCAGCATTCTCTGCATAGCTGCGAATCGCCGCCAGGGGCTGGTTGAGTTCATGGCTGATGCTCGCCGACATGGTGCCCAGTGCCGACAACTTGCCTGCCTGCACCAGGTCATCCTGGGCGCGTACCAATTCCTGCTGGGCGTGTTCACGTTCCAGCACTTCCTGCTTCAGGCGCCGGTTGAGGCCTTCCAGGTCACTGGTCCGCTCGACCACACGCGCTTCCAGCTCGCGACGGGCCTTGGCTTCGAACGCAATGCGTTCCAGGTAATGGCGGCGACGTTGCATCATCAGGCCCAGCAGCAACATCAACACCAACAGCGTAGCGCCGCCCACGGCGACCACCGTGCGCACCGGACGGTTGATCAGCGAACGCGGCGCGAGGATCTCCACGTTCCAGCCGGTTTCGGCGATGGCCGTGGATTGGCGCAGCCAGGCGGTGTTGCTCAGGCTCAGCGGCTGTGGGTCGCGGGTCGGGTAGGGCTGGATGGCGATGATGGCCTGGCGTTCTTCAGCCGTCAGTGGTCGGGTGGCACGGAATCGCCATTGTGGGCGTGAGGTCAGGATCACCACGCCATTGTGGTCGGTGACCAGCAGTTGCTCCGGGGTGTTGCCCCACAGGCTTTCGGTGTGGTCCAGGTCGACCTTGACCACCAGCACGCCGATGATCGTATCGCCATCGCGCACGGCGGCGGCGAAGAAGTAACCGCGCTTGGCCGAGGTGGTGCCCAACCCGAAAAACCGCCCCAGGCGTCCGTCCATGGCTTCGCTGAAATACGGCCGGAACGAGAAATTACGCCCGACGAAGCTGTCTTGCTTGTCCCAATTGGACGCCGCCAGTGTCTTGCCGGTGGTGTCCATCAGGTACATCACCTCCACCCCGGCCTGGGCGGCGACGTCCTTGAGCAGCAGGTTGGCGTTGACCAGGTTGGTGCTCACCCCAGGCGCATCCAGCGCGGTGCGCAAGGCCGGCAAGTCGCCGAGGATCTGCGGCAGCACTTCATAACGGTGCAGGGTCCCGAGCAGGTTGGCCACGTACAGGTCGAGGGTCTGGCGGTTCTGGCCGGCCAGTTCGCTGCGGTAATAACGCTCGGCCAGGTGCTCCAGCGGCCACAGCAGCGGTGCCAGGCACAACGCCAACAAGGCGAGGCTGCGCCAGCGGGGTCTACGCGGGAGGGGTGGAGTCATGGGAGTCGTGCGCCTGTGGGTACAGGCGCATTATGCCTAGTGCTGCTATGCAAGACACTCGCGCAATGCATCTTGCCAGTGTGGCTGGCTGACGTGCCATTGCTGTAGCAGTCTGCTGCAGTCCAGGCGCGAGTTCAGCGGACGCTGGGCGGGTGTCGGATAAGCGCTGGAAGGGATGGGCTCCAGTTCGGCGCAGGCTTTGCCCTGTTCGCGCAGGTGCTCGCCAATGGCCTGGGCAAAACCGAACCATGAGGTCTCCCCTCCGGCGGTCAGGTGATAAATGCCCCATTCTCCCTGTTCGCCTGCTTGCCAGCGCTCGATCAACGCACGCGTGCTGTTGGCAATGCTGCCGGCCCAGGTTGGCGCGCCGATCTGGTCGGCGACGATGCGCATCTGCGGTTTCTCTTGCAGCAGGCGCTGCATGGTCAGCAGGAAGTTCTTGCCGTGGTTGGAGTAGACCCAACTGGTGCGCAGAATGAGATGTTTGCCACCGACGGCCGTAATCGCCTGCTCGCCCGCCAATTTGCTTTGGCCGTAGACGCCCAGCGGGTTTGGCGGGTCGGCTTCGGTGTAGGGGGCCGGCTTGCTGCCGTCGAACACGTAGTCGGTGGAATAGTGGATCAGCAGGATGCCCAGGGTCTTGGCTTCCTCCGCGAGAACGCCAGGGGCAATGGCGTTGATCGCGAAGGCGGCGTCCGGCTCGCTCTCGGCCAGATCGACAGCAGTGTGGGCTGCCGCGTTGATGATCAGGCCTGGACGATGGTTGCGCACTTGCTGGCGAATGTGGTCTACGTTAGCCAGATCAAGCTGGCTGCGGCCCAGAACCACGAGTTCGCCCAGGCCTTGGAGCCGAGTTTGCAGTTCATGGGAGACTTGACCGTGTTGGCCGGTGATGAGGATTTTCAAAGGCGCGGTCATGGAAACAGATCCGCATCTCTGAGGTTTTTGCCGTTTTGATCCTTGGCCGACAAAGTCGGGGCACCGCTGAGTTGCCAGTCGATATTGAGTTCTGGATCATCCCAGCGGATACAGCGTTCGGCAGCGGGCGTGTAGTAGTCGGTGGTCTTGTAGAGGAACTCAGCGTATTCGCTGAGTACCACAAAACCATGGGCAAACCCCGGAGGAATCCAGAGCTGGCGGCTATTGTTCGCCGATAACCGCACCCCTGCCCACTTGCCGAATGCCGGTGAACTGCGGCGGATATCGACCGCTACATCCAATACTTCCCCGGCAGTCACACGCACCAGCTTGCCTTGGGCGTGTTCGACTTGGTAGTGCAGGCCCCGCAACACGCCTCGTTGTGAACGTGAGTGGTTGTCCTGCACAAACTCTTGTTGCAGCCCGGTAGCGTGGGCAAAGTCCCGGGCATTGAAACTCTCATAGAAAAAACCGCGTTCATCGCCAAAAACCTTCGGCTCGATGATCAAAACACCGGGCAACTCAGTGGCGGATACATTCATATGGATTATCCCCTGCGAGGGTGAACAAGTATTGACCATAGCCGGTCTTGCCAAAATATTTGGCCCGTTCCAGCAAGTGCTCACGATCAATCCAGCGATTCTGGTAAGCAATTTCTTCCAGGCATGCCACTTTCAGGCCCTGGCGATGTTCAATGGTTTGCACATACAGCGAGGCTTCCAGCAGGCTGTCGTGGGTGCCGGTATCGAGCCAGGCGAAACCTCGGCCGAAGCGTTCCACATGAAGGTCGCCGCGCTTGAGGTAGGCGTTGTTCACGTCCGTGATCTCCAGCTCGCCGCGGTGCGAGGGCTTGACTGCCTTGGCGATTTCGATCACGTCGTTGTCGTAGAAGTACAGACCGGTCACGGCATAGCGTGACTTCGGCTTGAGAGGCTTTTCTTCGATGGAGAGGGCCCGGCCGTCCTGGTCGAAATCGATCACGCCAAAACGCTCCGGGTCCTTGACCCAGTAGCCGAAAACCGTGGCGCCGGAAGGGCGTTTGGCTGCTGCCCGTAGTTGATCGCCGAAATACGCACCGTGGAAAATGTTATCGCCCAGGATCAGGCAGACAGGGTCAGTGCCTATGAATTCTTCGCCGATGATAAATGCCTGGGCGAGGCCATCGGGAGAGGGCTGCTCCGCATAGCTGAACCGCACGCCAAACTGGCTGCCATCCCCGAGCAGGTTGCGGTACTGGGGCAAATCCACCGGGGTGGAAATTATCAGGATGTCCTTGATGCCCGCCAGCATCAGTACCGAGATCGGGTAGTAGATCATCGGCTTGTCATACACCGGCAGCAATTGCTTGGACACGCCCAGGGTAATGGGGTGCAAACGGGTGCCTGAGCCACCGGCCAATACGATTCCCTTCATCATGCAATCAGATCCTTCATGTCGGTATTGCCCAATCGTTCACCCTGATAACTACCGTCCTGCACCCTGCGGCACCACTCCAGGTTATCGAGGTACCACTGCACCGTCTTGCGTAGACCGGTCTCGAAGGTTTCCTCAGGAACCCAGCCTAGCTCACGTTCGATCTTGCTGGCATCGATTGCATAACGCTGATCGTGGCCTGGGCGATCTTTGACGAACGTGATCAGATCAGTGAATTTCTCGACACCGGCCGGGCGTTGCAGCGCCAATTCTTCCAGCAAGCCGCAGATACCACGGACCACATCGATGTTCTTCTGCTCGTTATGGCCGCCGATATTGTAGGTCTCGCCTACCACACCTTCCGTCACCACTTTGAACAGTGCGCGTGCGTGGTCTTCGACGAAGAGCCAGTCGCGCACCTGCAAACCATCACCATAGACCGGGAGCGGCTTGCCTGCGAGTGCGTTGAGGATTACCAGCGGAATCAGCTTCTCCGGGAAGTGGAACGGCCCGTAATTGTTCGAGCAGTTAGTCAACAATACCGGCAGGCCATAGGTTCGATGCCATGCGCGCACGAGATGATCGGACGCTGCCTTGCTTGCAGAGTACGGCGAGCTGGGCGCGTAGGGAGTGTTTTCGGTGAACAGGTCATTCACGCCGTGCAGGTCACCGTACACCTCGTCGGTGGAGATGTGGTGGAAGCGGAATGCGCTTTTGGCCGGTTCTGCCAACCTGTGCCAATAAGCGCGGGCAGCTTCCAGCAAACTGTAGGTGCCGACAATATTGGTCTGGATAAAGTCCGATGGCCCGTCAATTGAACGGTCGACATGGGATTCGGCCGCCAAGTGCATGATCGCCTGGGGCTCAAAACGCTCCAGTACGGCGCTGACAGTGGCCTGGTCGATGATGTCGGCCTGGACAAACTCATAACGACTGCTGGACGCGATGCTGGTCAGCGATTCCAGATTGCCCGCGTAGGTGAGTTTGTCCAAGTTGAGCACTTCGTGCTCGGTGTGTTGAATCAAATGACGGATGAGGGCGGAGCCTATAAACCCAGCGCCGCCGGTGATGAGAATGCGCATGTCGGGGGCCTTTTCCTTAGACAGACATTAAGCGAATGAAGCATAGCTTGAGTTGTGCGGTGAGGTGGTGCAAGCGCGGCATGCCTCAGGGGTTGCCTAATCCCCCTGAACAATGGCGATATACACGCCTAAAAAAGCCGAGGCCAACCCCATGCTGCTCGCCACCCTGATCCATCGCGCCAGTCTACCCTGCCCGCAAGTAGGCCCCGACCAGGCGGCTCAACTGCTTGAGCAGCATTACGGCCTTACTGGCACTTTGCAATCATTGGGCAGCCAACAAGACCTCAACTACAAAGTCGACAGCCCTCGCGGTCGGTTTGTTCTGAAAATCTGTCGAGGTGACTACGCTGCCGTTGAACTGCACGCCCAACACGCCGCACTCAATAGCCTGCAGGCTGTACGCGTACCCAAGGTCATCAAGTCTTTGACAGGAGAGGAGTTGTTGACCCTGACCCTCGACGGCCAGACCCTGCATGTACGAGTACTCGATTATATCGATGGCCAGCCGTTGACCCATCTGCCGCACCTGGGGCGCAGGGTGATCGCCGGATTTGGTGACCTGTGTGGGCGCATGAGCCAGGCGCTGGCGCGGTTCGAGCATCCGGGACTGGACCGCACGCTGCAATGGGACCCACGCCACGCGCAGGCTTTGATCACGCATCTGCTGGCGACGCTGGACAATCTTGCGCACCGCCCGGCATTGGAGCAAGTGGCCGAGCAGGTCGAAAAGCGTATCCGCCCCCTGGCCGATCACCTGCCGTGGCAAGCAGTGCATATGGACATCACCGACGACAACGTGGTGTGGCAACGTGATGCTCAACGTCATTGGCAACTTCAAGGCGTGATCGATTTTGGTGACCTCGTGCACACCTGGCGCATTGCCGATCTGTCGGTGACTTGTGCGGCATTGCTGCACCACGCCGACGGCGATCCCTTTGCAATCTTGCCGGCGATCCAGGCGTGCCACGCGGTGACGCCGTTGCAGCACGAAGAATTACAGGTGCTGTGGCCGCTGATCGTCGCCCGTGCGGCGGTGCTGGTGTTGAGCAGTGAGCAGCAGCAACGCCTGGATCTGGATAACAGTTACCTGCTGAAAAACGCCGAGCATGAGTGGGAAATCTTCCACGTGGCGACGTCAGTGCCGTTTGAGTTGATGGAGGCGGCGATTCTGGGGTGTGTCGGTCTGGCGCCCGCACCGATCGCCAGCCAGGGTTTTGCGCCCTTGTTGCCGGGTTTGGTAGGGCGCGAGTTCGCGTTGATCGACCTGGGCGTCCTCAGCCCGCATTTTGAGGCTGGAAACTGGGAGCAGCCCGGCATTGATCAGCGCCTGTTACAGGAAGCAGCGGCGGTGCATGGCCTGGCGGCGAGTCGCTATGGGCAATACCGTTTGTCGCGTACCGAGCCCGACAGCGCGAATGAGCCAGAGACGTTCCCGCTGCATGTCGAACTGCACGTGCCGTTGGGTACCTCCGTCGAAGCACCATTTGCGGGTGTTGTGCAAACGGACGCCCACGGTGAGCTGCAGGTACACAGTAGCGAGGCACGCGTGCGGCTATGGGGCGTTAAAGCACAGTTGCAGCCAGGTGCTGCGGTGCTGAAGGGTCAGGTGATCGGCGAGGTCGAAGGCCCGCTCACCGTGCAGCTATGCCGTGCTGATGTACCCGCACCGCTGTTCTGCACACCGTCCCGTGCACAGGCTTGGCAAACGCTGTGCCCATCGCCGGCCGCGTTGCTGGGACTGGCCTGCGATGCCGAGCCCGAGCTGGACCCCGAGGCCCTGCTGGCCCGTCGCGACGCCAGTTTCGCCCGTTCGCAAAAGCATTATTACGTCGACCCGCCGCGTATCGAGCGTGGCTGGCGCAACCACCTGATCGACATGCAGGGCCGTTCCTACCTGGACATGCTCAACAACGTCGCAGTGTTGGGCCACGGCCACCCGCGCATGGCGGCGGTGGCGGCGCGGCAGTGGTCGTTGCTCAATACCAACTCCCGTTTCCACTACGCGGCGATTGCCGAGTTTTCCGAGCGCTTACTGGCGCTGGCGCCTGAGGGCATGGACCGGGTATTCCTGGTCAACAGCGGCACTGAGGCCAATGACCTGGCGATCCGCCTGGCCTGGGCCTACAGCGGCGGGCGCGACATGCTCAGCGTGTTGGAGGCTTACCATGGCTGGTCGGTGGCGGCGGACGCGGTGTCCACCTCGATTGCCGATAACCCTCAGGCATTGAGCAGCCGCCCGGACTGGGTGCACCCGGTGACTGCGCCCAATACCTATCGCGGCGAGTTCCGTGGACAGGACAGTGCGCCGGATTACGTAAGAAGCGTGGAACACAACCTGGCGAAAATCGCCGCGGGCAAACGCCAACTGGCGGGTTTCATCTGCGAGCCGGTGTATGGCAATGCCGGTGGTATCTCGTTGCCGCCGGGCTATTTGCAGCAGGTGTATGGACTTGTCCGCGCCCAGGGCGGCGTGTGCATCGCCGATGAAGTGCAAGTGGGTTACGGCCGGATGGGGCATTTCTTCTGGGGCTTCGAAGAACAGGGCGTGGTGCCCGACATCATCACCATGGCCAAGGGCATGGGCAATGGCCAGCCGCTGGGCGCGGTGATTACCCGGCGTGAAATCGCCGAGGCGCTGGAGGCTGAAGGGTATTTCTTCTCATCGTCGGGCGGCAGCCCAGTGAGTTGCCGCATTGGCATGGCGGTGCTGGATGTGATGGAAGAGGAAAATCTATGGGAAAACGCCCAGGTAGTTGGCGGGCATTTCAAGGCAAGGTTGGAGGAACTGATTGATCGTCATCCATTAGTCGGTGCCGTCCATGGTTCCGGTTTTTACCTCGGACTGGAGTTGGTACGCGACCGGCAAACCCTGGAACCCGCCACCGAAGAAACCACGTTGCTGTGTGATCGCCTGCGGGAGCTGGGGATTTTCATGCAGCCCACGGGTGATTATTTGAACATCCTCAAGATCAAGCCGCCGATGGTCACCTCCCGGCGTAGCGTGGATTTTTTCGTCGACATGCTGTCGAAGGTGCTCGATGAGCAACTGTGATTAATCGATTGTTATCGGCTAACTATTGTAATATTCACCCGCTATCATCTTATGTAGCTTCTAAAGCCGATTTTTATCCGTTATAAAGTCGGCCTTCACCCCCATTCGGAGTCCTGATCGCCATGACCACCCTGCACAGCACCCCCCGCGCCGATGGCTTCCACATGCCTGCCGAATGGGCGCCACAGACCCAGGCCTGGATGATCTGGCCGGAGCGCCCGGACAACTGGCGCCTGGGTGGCAAACCCGCGCAGGCCGCTCATGTGGCGGTGGCCAAGGCCATTGCGCGTTTTGAGCCGGTCACCGTGGCAGTTTCCGCCGGTCAATACGAAAACGCCCGCGCACGCCTGGATGTGCCGAATATCCGCGTGGTCGAGATGTCCAGCGATGACGCCTGGGTGCGCGACACCGGCCCAACCTTCGTGATCAACAACACTGGCGAAGTGCGCGGCGTGAACTGGGACTTCAACGCCTGGGGCGGTTTTGATGGCGGCTTGTATTCGCCGTGGAACCGCGACTCGCAGGTCGGCGGCAAGATCCTCGAAATCGAACGCGCACCGCGCTATCGCACCGAAGGCTTTGTGCTGGAAGGCGGCTCGATCCATGTCGACGGCGAAGGCACCCTGATCACCACTGAAGAATGCCTGCTCAACCGCAATCGCAACCCACACCTCGGTCGTGCCGAGATCGAAGCCGTGCTGAGTGCCAACCTGGCTGTGGATAAAATCATCTGGCTGCCGGACGGTCTGTTCAACGACGAAACCGACGGCCATGTGGATAACTTCTGCTGCTACGTGCGCCCAGGCGAAGTGCTGCTGGCCTGGACCGACGACCCGCAAGACCCGAACTACGCGCGTTGCCACGCCGCCATGGACGTGCTGCAAAGCAGCACCGACGCCCAGGGACGCCCGTTCACAGTGCATAAAATGCCGATCCCTGGCCCGCTGTACGCGACCGAGGAAGAATGCGCGGGCGTCGACCCGGTTGACGGCAGCCAGGAGCGCAATCCGACCGTGCGGTTGGCCGGTTCCTACGTCAACTTCCTGATCGTCAACGGCGGCATCATCGCGCCGAGCTTTGACGACCCGCTGGACAGCCAGGCCAAGGCCATCCTGCAGGACCTGTTCCCGCAGCATGAAGTGGTGATGGTGCCGGGCCGCGAACTGTTACTGGGTGGCGGCAATATCCATTGCCTGACCCAACAGCAGCCAGCGCCGCACAAAAATTGAGTGCGGTTGTAACATCGCTATGAGGACGAACCGGCGCTGATCGGTTCAGGTGTCCACAACAAGCCCGCGACCCAGACAGGTCGCGGGCTTTTTTGTGTCCAAACGCCTATGGGCCCGAGACATTGGCATAGCTCTTGTATCGCCGTTGTGACAGTAGCTCAGGGTCATGACTGCGCAGTTCTGTCATAAACCTTGAGTAAGTTAGCCGCTCACGCAGTAGGAGAGAGCGCTGAAATGAATGCCGATATCAACCTGATGTACACGCGCACGTTCCACCCTTTGCGGGTGAACGGCGACGCGATCCATGCGCTGGCGCTCTGGTTGAAGGAAAACGGCTCGCGGCAGATCAGGCAACCGACTGACTTGCGCAGCGTGATGAGTGAACGTTACCCGGCGGGGTTGTTCAGTGAGGATGAAGTGCACGCGCTGTGTGAGTTAATGAATAACTAAAGGAACACCGAAATCAAATGTGGGAGCAGGCAAGCCAGCTCCCACACGGACCGCGTTCTTCAGAAGCTGTAGGTACCTGTCACCACCAGGCTACGCGGCTCACCTGGCTGAATCTGCGCCACACTGGTCGCCGATGCGTAGTAATTTTTGTCCGCGATATTGTTCAGCGCCGCCCTCACGTCCCATTCCTTCTGCCGGAACCCGGCCAGCGCATCCCAACGGCCATAACCCGGCAACACCACGGTGTTGAGGCTGTCGGCATAACGGTCGCCCACCAGCGTCAGGCCGGTTTCCGCGTACCAGCCCATTTCCGGCTTCCAGGTGATGAACAGGCTGGCATTGCGCTTGGCCACATCGCTGACGCGCTTACCTTCGAAGCCGTTGTTGTCCTTCTCGACCTTGGCATCCTGCAGGCCGACACCGCCGCGTACATACCAATTGCCAACGAGCTTGCCGGTGGCGGTCAGCTCCACGCCCCGTGAGCGCTGCAAGCCGCTGAGCAGGGTGATGGTGCGGTCCAGCGGGTCGCTGGTGCGGCGGTTGTAGAGTTCCAGTTCGTACACCGCCAGGGTGGTGCTCAGGCGGTCGTCGAGCCAGTCGCTCTTGACCCCGATTTCCTTCTGCTTGGTCAGCTCGGGGCTCAGGTCGTTGACGCTGCCGGCAGCATTCGGGGTGATACCGATCAAGCCGCCGCCCGCAGGCGAGAATGTCTTGCTCCACGACGCGTAGAACGAGTGGTGCTCCAGTGGCGTCCACACCAGGCCGAAACGCGGGCTGGTGCTGTGGCTTTTGACAGCCTGCTGGGCGTGGGTCAGCTTGTTCTTGGTGTCGACTTCGAAGCGGTCATAACGCAGGCCTGCCAGGACTTGCCATTGATCATTCAGGCGCA
The DNA here is from genome assembly GCF_013386605.1 of Pseudomonas sp. IPO3749. Classification (NCBI taxonomy): domain Bacteria; kingdom Pseudomonadati; phylum Pseudomonadota; class Gammaproteobacteria; order Pseudomonadales; family Pseudomonadaceae; genus Pseudomonas; species Pseudomonas sp. IPO3749. The sequence goes on from NZ_JACARN010000057.1 coordinate 12,940, forward strand.
GTTGCTCCTGTACATAAAGTGCGCGGCTTTCGACTTCGGTGTGATTGTTGCTCGACACGCTCATACGGCCGGTGTGGCTGAGGTTACGGTTGGGCTGGTTGAGGTCCAGGCTCGGCACGGCCTGGCCGCCTCGGCTGACGGCAGTGGCGGTATACAGCTTCGGATCGCGGCGCTGGCTGCCCAGTTCGAGGCCGGTGAGCAGGCGGTGCTCCAGGCCGTAGGTGCTGAAGCCACCTTCGAGCTCAACGTTGTTGAAGATATTGAGAGTGGTGAGGTCTTGCTGCCAGCGTTGGCGTGTGACGCTGTTGTTCGCCGGCACGTAGGCGGTTTGGTAGGTGTTGTCGAAATCACTGTCGAGCTTGAACACACCGAGTGTCTGGCGCAGTTGCCAGTTGTCGTTGAGTTCATAAGCCAGTTTGGAGCGCAGCGACTGGGATTTGTCGTCAATGTAGTCGCGGTTATCAAAGTAGGTGGTGCTGCGGCTTACGTCTGCTGGTCGGCCGTTGACGCCGGGAATGCCTCGGTCTGGCGTGCGGTTGTAGCGGCTGTATTCATATTGCACCAGCCAGTTCAGGTCGGGCGTGAGTTGCCAGCTCATGGACGGTGCGAACAACTGGCGATTGCCACTGACGCCGTCGCGGAAGCTGTTGTTGTCCTGGTTGCCCATGTTCAGGCGCAGGCTGATGTTATCGGTGGGGTCGGTGCTGAGGTCGGCGTACAAACTGCGCAAGTCGTTGCTGCCGCCTTGTGCCTCGATACTCGATTTATGCCCGGCCATAGGCAGTTTGCTCACGCGGTTGACGATCCCTCCCTGACCGCCTCGCCCGTAAAGCACAGCTGCTGGTCCCTTGAGCACTTCGATGCGCTCGATGTTGTGCAGGTCGCGCACATATTGGCTGTCGTCGCGAATGCCATCCAGATAGAAGTCGTTGCTCGCGTCGAAACCGCGGATGCGCAAGCTGTCGAAGCGCGTGTCAGCGCCGCTGCTGACGTTGGGAATGCCGCTCAACGCCTGGCCCAGGTCATTGGTGCCGTAGGACCGCAGGCTTTCGGTCTTTACCGAGTCGATCGCCTGGGGCACATAACGCACGGGTGTGGCGGTGCGAGTGGCGGTGCTGGTTTCCTTGACGCGCGGATCGTCTTCGTCAGCTTCGGCGCTGATCGACGTTTCGGGCAAAGTCGTGGCCGCACAGGCAAAACCGGCAGACAGCAGAACAGAAAGCCCAAGGGTGATGGGCGTCAGGCGAGGGGCAGGCATGGAGAAATGTATCCGAATTGTTTGGGAGGAAATTGCGCGTTAATGGTAATGCTTTGCATTTGCGCGCGTTATCCGTTATCAAACGTATCGGCTTTGAAATGTGTTACTAGATGTGTTTTTTGCCGTTTTGGATGCGGTTTCTTGTCGCTAACAGAACCGCTGTAGGCGCTTGCTTAGAATTATTTCGCCTAAATACAGACGATTCGCGAAATTGACACATAGTTCCGGGCGCGACTAGGATTGCGCCCAACGCCTGTGGCTAACCGCCATGACTCATCCAATAAAAAAGGCCCGCGGCCTGTTAAGTCGTCCGCGGGCCTTCTTTTTTCCGGAATCAGTCGACACCAGAAAAAGCAACACGGAGCCTGGTGTCACAGCGCGTACTCAACCAGGAATAAGGAATACAAGAAAATGTTGAAGCAACGGATGAGTCTGATCGCTCTGGGGATTTTGAGCGCATCGACAGCAATGGCAAACGACCAGGACCAGTCCAAGGGTTTTATCGAAGACAGCCACCTGAACATCGCCGCACGTAACGCCTACATCAGCCGTGACTACAAAAACGGCAAGCAAGACAAAGCCGAGTGGGGCCAAGGCTTCATCGGCAAGCTCGAATCCGGTTTCACCCAAGGCACCGTCGGTGTGGGTGTGGACGTGATCGGCCAATACGCTATTCGTCTGGACGGTGGTAAAGGCCGTGCTGGCGCCGGCGGTATCGACTTCTTCAAACCGGGTAATGGCACTGCCAACAACCCTGGCTCGGCACCCCACGACCTGGCCAAGGGCGGCGCTGCCGTCAAATTCCGCGTTTCCAACACCGTGCTCAAGTACGGTGATCAGTTCCCGGCCGTGCCTGTGCTGCAGTACGACAACTCCCGTCTGTTGTCGGAAACCTACACCGGTACCTCGATCGTCTCCAAAGAGATCGCCGGTCTGCAACTGGACGCGGGTCACTTCACCAAAGAAGCCCGCAAGAGCATGGAAGGCACCGACAGCGGTCGCCTGAAAAGCATCGACTACATCGGTGGTAGCTACAAATTCACCGAAAGCCTGTCGGCTGCGCTGTACGCCTCCGACATGCAGGACGTGCTGAAGAAGCAATACGTCAACATCAACTACGTGCTGGCCCTGCCAGAGAAGCAGTCGCTGACTTTTGACTTCAACGGCTACAAAACCAAGCTGGACAAGAGCTTCGCGCTGGAAAACCAGAAAGACGAAAACGCGCGTGACAACAAAATCTGGAGCCTGGGCGCCACGTGGGCTGTTGGCCCGCACAGCTTCACCGTCGCTCACCAGCGCAGCACCGGCGACACTGGCTACCTGTACGGCGGCTACCGCAACGCTGGCGGCATCGGCGACGGTGGCAACACCATCCTGCTGGCCAACTCCTACTGGTCCGACTTCAACGGCAAGGACGAGCGTTCCTGGCAGCTTGGCTACGGCATCGACTTCGCCACCTTCGGCGTACCAGGCCTGACCTACAACGTTGCCTACGTTCGCGGTACCAACATCGACGACGGTACCAACCGTGGCGATGGCACCGAGCGTGAAATCTGGAACCAGTTCAAGTACGTGGTCCAGAGCGGTCCAGCCAAAGACTTGAGCCTGCGTGCTCGCGCCTCTTGGTTGCGTGTCTCCAACAACGCTGACCAGTACAACGTAGGCGGTAACGAAATCCGTCTGTTCGCCGACTACCCGATCAACGTTTTCTAATTGATCCGGTGTCGCGCCTGATTCCAGGCGATAAAAAACCCCGACTGGTTCGGGGTTTTTTTATGCCTGGCATTCCATCGCGTCTTGTTACACCGCAGTACGAATGAAGTACCCGGCCCCACCTTTATCCCCTCCCGACGCAAGCCTAAATTGGCCCCACTGCCAGCCCATCACCCTGATGGCCGGCCACTGGAGTCATCGCCATGCCTTTTGTCAGCCTGCGCATCACCCGTGACGGCGTTACCCCGGAGCAAAAAGCCCAGGTCATCGCCGAGTTCACCGAAACCCTCGAACGCGTCCTGCACAAACGCCCGGACCTGACCCACATCGTCATCGAAGAAGTCGATACCGATAACTGGGGCTACGCCGGCATCACCACCACCGAATACCGCAAATCCCAAGCCTGAATCCCTACTGGAGAACCCTCATGAAAAAAGTCGTCATCATCACCGGCGCGTCCCAAGGTATCGGCGCCGCCGTGGTCCAGGCCTACCGCGCCCTCGACTACCGCGTAGTCGCCACGTCGCGCTCGATCCAGCCGTCCAGCGACCCGGATATCCTCACCGTCGCCGGCGACATCGCCGACCCGGCCACCGCCCAGCGCGTCATTCGCGAAACCCTGGCCACCTTCGGGCGCATCGACAGCCTGATCAACAACGCCGGTATCTTCATCGCCAAGCCGTTCACGGCCTACACCCAGGAGGACTACGCCAATGTGCTCGCGGTGAACCTCAACGGTTTCTTCTACATCACCCAACTCGCCATTGCCGAGATGGAAAAGAACCACGCCGGCCACATCGTCAACGTCACCACCAGCCTGGCGGACCACGCGATTGACGGCGTGCCGTCGGTGCTCGCCAACCTCACCAAGGGCGGCCTGAATTCAGCGACCAAGTCCCTGGCGATCGAGTACGCCAAGCGTGGCATCCGGGTGAACGCGGTGAGCCCAGGGATCATCAAGACGCCGATGCACGGCGCAGACACCCACGCTGCGCTGGGGCAATTGCACCCGGTCGGGCATATGGGGGAGGTGAGTGACATCGCCCAGGCGATCGTCTACCTGGAGAACGCCGGGTTCGTGACCGGCGAAATTCTGCACGTAGACGGTGGGCAAAGCGCCGGTCACTAAAGGTCAGGCTTTGGCCGGCGCCAGTTTTTTGCAGTTGTCTTTACGTGCCGGATATTGCTCACACTTGCGCAGCACGGTTTGTACCTGCTGCGCATTTTGCATTTGCTGGTTGGCCAACAGTTTCTCGGTGATGAACAGCTCTTCTGAGCCGAGGTGGCGCTCCGCCTTGTCGATCATCGCCAGCGCCGACTGCCCATCCCCGCGTTTGAGGTGATAGCTGATCATCAGGTCGTAGGTGGAGGGGCCCGCCAGGCTCCAGTCCTTGATCGCTTGCAGTTCCTTCAGCGCATCGCTGTTCCGGCCCTGGGCCAGCCGCACGGTGTAGGCGGTGCGCCGGATGCCTGGCTGATCTTTGACGGGGGAGGCCAAGGCTTTGCGGATGAATCCATCAGCGTCCGGGACTTTGTTTTTTTCCAGGGCGTCGTTGGCGAAATAGGCATCCTTGTAACCCTGCATGGCCTTCGCCACTTGCGGGGTGTTCTTCATTTTCGTCCAGCTTGCAGTGCTGACGCGGGCGCGGCGTTCCTGCCGATATTCGCGTTGCAGGTACTGGCGTAACTCGGTGTCGCGGTCGGTTGCCGACATATGGGAGCGATTGAAGTACTGGGCCGTCGCAGTGATGCTGGTGGTCAGGCCGCCTTTGACCAGCACATCCAGTTCCTGGGTAAACCGGTTCAGGTTGAACTGCTGCAGCGAGTCTTGCATGGCATCTTTACGTGCGGTCAGAAAGCCCGTGAGCAACGGTTTCTGCTTGCCCTGAAAATCGTTGAGGCGCTCAAGGCTGTGGGTGGCGGCACGGGGCGCATAACCGGCGCGGATCATCAAGTCAGTGCCGAGCAGGTCGGCCTGGTCTTCCTGGGTGCGGCCCCAGGCGGTGCTCCAGACATGGTCGGAAAACGTGTTGGCCAGCGCGGTATACAGCACGGTATTGCCGATGGTCTTCTGGGTGCCGGCCGGGTCTTTGCTGAACAGTTTCATCGTGCCGGAACTGCGATCCACGCCCGTGTCGGCAGCCATGGTGGCCAGCGCGACCGTGGAGGCGACCGTGGTGAACATCTCTTTCTGCTGCTGGAAGGCGGCCATGCGGTCGTGGTGGTGCAGCAAGACGTGGCTCATCTCATGACCGAGCATCGCGGCAATTTCGTCTTCGCTCCCCACGTTATCCAGCATGCCCAGGGGCACGAATACATTTCCGTAAGGGTCAGCCGACGGGCCGAAGCTGTAGCTGTCGGTGATTTTTACCTGCAAGACCGGCAACTCGCCCGGCCAGCCCTTGGACAAGCGCGTGACAATGCCCTGCAGGTACACCTGCAGCATCGGAATATCCACCAGGTTCTGCTGGCGGGCCTCGGCGGCGGGGACTGCGCGTCCGTCATAGCTCAAGCGTTGTTGGCTCTGGCGTTGCGGGTCGAGTTTGTAATACGGGCGCACGTCTGTGTTATCCACATAATGGCCCTGGACCCGGGATTGGGTCGAAGGCCCCACCAGGTTCATGAACGCCTGATCGGCGCCCTTCAACGTCGCGCAGCCACTGAGTAGCGTGCTTGCCAGCAGGCTGGCCGCCCATAGAGATCCTTTCACCGCAGCGCTCCTTGTTATTGATTACAGCCGGCACCAAAGCCAATGGTGGAGTTGTTGCGGCTGTCTTTGGCCTGGCTTTTGGTCAGGCCTTGGCAGGGAAGATCCACCACGTTCAGCGGCGGCTCGATGCGCAGGTCCATGGTGTCCAGCCAGACCTTCTGGCCGGCCAGTTCCACCTGCACCAAATCCAGCGCCTGGTTGTACTGCAACACCGGCAAAGGCTGCGTAGGCGTCTCTTGCTTCGATAACTCGCGCTGTTGTTTACCTTGCTCATCCAGCACCGCGACCGGGTCGGCGAGGAAGGCCTTGATGCTGTGGGTTTCCGCCCAGGCGCCCTGGGTAAAGAGGGTGGCGAGCAACACAATGAGGCTTCTGTTCATCCTTGGGTTCCTTGAGAAAGACATCTGAGTGGCCCCCTCAGCGATCGCGGTCGAAGAAGGCTTCGATCCGTTCGCTGAACAGCACCAATGACAGCAACACAATGCCCAGCACGTTGACCGGGGTGATGTGGTTGACGCTCAACAGCACACTCACCAGGACAAGTACGGACATCACCAATAGCCACGACGGGCACGGTGAAGAAAAAAATCGGATTTCCCTGCGGCGCCAACGGCTCCAGGTGCGGTGACCCGCCAGCCGTCGCGCATGCAGCGCCTTGAGCACGGCGATCAGCGCCAACAAGACAAGCTCCAGCAGGTCCAGCCAATTGAAGGGCAGGCCGGGAAAGTTGCCGGGCTCGTGGGCGTAGTCCATGCCTGAGTTGATCAGGTTGTCCAAGGCCATGGCGTGCAGGTACACGCCCGGTAGTTGGCCGTGAACCGGCGATTCAACCAGGTCGCCCGTGGAGGTGATATTGGCGCCGACCAGGACCAGGCGGTCGCGCAACAACTCGGTGAGCAAGGCTTGGTCTTGCGGGTCGCTGACTTCCAAGTCGCTGGCTGACACGGTCAGGGTGTAAGGGCAGCGGGCCTGGGCAGAGTCGTCGAGTTTCCAGAACACCGCCTGGAAAAACTGCGCGAGCCCATCCAGGACAAAGTGCCGCGTCGAAGCGCAGTGGCGCACATCGGCAATACGCGCCTGCTCTGGAGCCAGCTTAAGCCCCCACTGCACGGCGATAGGCTGCAGCTGTGCGGCGGTTTGGGCATCCACCGGCGGCGACGGGCACTCTTGCGTCCTACAGTGCTCGCGGTAGAGCGCCATGGCCGGCGTTTCCATCAGCCCGAGTGGCGTTTGAACTGCCAACGGGTACTGATCGCCCACGCCTTCCCAGGCCACCAGGCCTGGGCGACTGACCTCGGCGAAGGGTTGCAGTGTGTTGGCCTGGCCCGCCTCGCCTCGCACGACGCCGGTATTGGCCAGCCACAGCGGGATGCCCTGGCGCTGATATCGCTCGAACACATTTGCCAGTAGCTGACTGCCCCGCGCCGGGTCGCCAAAAGAATGGTCATGGCTGTACAGCAAATCGACGAAAACAGCCTTGGGCTTGTACGCCAGCAAGCGTTTGAACAATTTGCTTTGCTCGCCGTAGGGCATCGGCCAAGAGGTGCCGTTGCGCATCAAGTAGGCATCATCGATCACCACTACCGCCACGCGTTGTTGACCTTCGCTGGAGTAGTGGCTTGCGAACATCCGGTTCAGCCACTGAGCTGACGCCTTGTCGCTGGAGCTGGCCAGGCCGAAAGGGTCCAGGATCGCCAGTAGCACGATGATTGCCGCCAGCCAGTAGCGGCGGTGATTGAAAAGCGCAGGGGTCGACAAATCCATGTCTCGATAAAAAGCACAAGCAAGGCAGGGTTTTTAACGGAGCGAGGAGGGGGTGTCAATGAAAAAGGTGGCTAAGTGCCATAAGTGTGTGGCGCGCCCGCTGACTAAGCATTGTCCTCCCTTGGCGAGCGCCCGAAATAGGCTTTGTAGGCGCGGCTGAATGCCGCTTCAGACTCATAGCCAATCGCGAAGCCAACTTCTCCGATGCGGGCGTCCTGTTTGGACAGCATGGTTTTTGCCAGTGCCAGCCGCCATTCATTCTGATAACGCAACGGCGAGCGTCCTACCAGTGTGCTGAAGCGGTCGCAGAAATTCGACCGCGACATGCCCGCCATCTCCGCCAGGGCATCGATGCGCCACTGCTTGCCAGGCGTTTCGTGAATGACTTTAAGTGCCCGGGCGATCCGCGCATCCGACAACCCACCCAGCCATCCGAAAGCAAGCCCCTGGTGCACCCAAGTGCGCAGGATACGGATTACCACCAGGTCGATCAGCCGCGAAATCATCAATGCCCCACCTGGCTGCGTGTCGTGGGCTTCAAGCAACATGAAATGCAGGATGCCTTCCGACCAGGCGGCCGCGTCGGCATGCTGGATATGGATCAGCCGCGGCAGGGCAAACAGCATGGCCTGAAAGCTGCTCGCATCAAACCAGAAGCGGCAGATGACCACGGTGGCGGCCCCCTCCACTGCCGTCATCGCCAAGCCCGCTGGGCTGTGGGGCAGCAGGATGACATCGCCCTGGTTGAGTGTTTTTGGCGGTTGGCCGGCAATCTCCAAACGCAGTTGGCCTTGCTGAAGCACACAGATGTGAGCGCTTTTTTCATCGAGTTCCAGGGGCTGCGCTTGCGCCAGCGTGCAGGCATAAACACGGTCACCCGTCAGGCGGATCTGCGCCAGGACCTGGGACAGCAGATCCCCTTTGGCCAAACCTTCGAGTTGCATTTCTGGATGAATGATCAAGTTTTCCAAAGGATCCATCATGTCGCGCCGACCCCATCCTGATTAAGCTGAGCCTCGAGATCATAGCGCGCCGCCGCCGTCTGGATGCAAGTTTTCAGCGCCGCTCGTCTATGCACAACATCCAATTGCATGGGAACACTCAAATGTTCGGAATCTCCCCCCTTGGCTGGCTGCACACCCTCGGCAGCCTGCCGGCCGTTCCACTGGCCGCCTATATGTTTATCAAACACGGGCGCATTGTTCCTCGGTCGGTGCCGGGGTTGTTCTACTTCGTGTCGATGTTGATCGGTGGCTTGACGGTATTTCTGGTCGCGCATCAACCCGTCAGTCCTGTGATCGGTGTCATTACCCTTGCGCTGCTGTTGGCGGGCTACGGAGTCGAGTACGTCGTTTGGCTGGGAAGAGCGCGCGCGTACCTGGAAACCGTTTTCTTGAGCCTGACCGCGTTCTTTCTGATGGTGCCCACCGTATCCGAAACGCTGCGTCGTGTGCCGGATGGCCACCCTTTCGTGACCGATCTGAAATCCCCGGTACTGCTTGGCGCGCAAGCGATTATCGCCGTGATGCTGGTGGTTGGCGTGGCCGTACAGATGGTTCATTTGCGCAGGAAGGCGCGTCTTATCGCCGCCCACTGAAACTCTGCAAGACCTCCCCGCCAGTAAAGCCATTCCCCTCGGTATCCTGTATGCCGCCCGCAAAAATCCTCGGACGTTCTTGCCTTTTAGTGTGCTGATGGTGCCGCACGCTACAGGGCAAGTTCGGTCGTGCGGCGTGACCTGTGATCAATTAGTGCCGTCAATTAAATGACTTATTTTTGACTGAAACTGCCGTTTGGCGGCAAGTAAGACAATGCGTTGACAGTCTCTTGCGGATCCAACATTATTCGCGACGATTTTGATGGCTCTAAGCCATTAAAATGACATTAGCGACGCGCATTCGTCCCATGCTGTGGTTCTTCAAGATTCAGGGATAAGGCGGCTTGGACTCGGATGGCCAGGCGATGTTGGTCAGGGTAGCCCTTAAACACTGTCACCTTCAATTTGCGGGTCCGCTTCTGCGTGCCTGCGCTCGAGTCTTAGGAAGTAAACTTCATGGCTGTAGGACGAATTCTGGTTACCGGTGGTGCAGGTTTTATTGGGTCACATCTGGTTGATGCTTTGCTGGGTAAAGGCTACAAAATTCGCGTACTGGACAACTTGTCGACCGGTAAGGTGGCTAATCTGCCCGCCGGGAACCCAGAACTGGAGCTGATGATAGGTGATGTCGCAGACAGCGCCGTGGTCGAGCAGGCCATGCGTGATTGCAGCGCCGTCGTGCATCTGGCTGCAGTGGCGTCGGTGCAGGCCTCGGTAGACGACCCTGTCGCGACCCACCAGGCCAATTTCGTCGGCACGCTCAATGTGTGCCAAAGCATGCTCAAGGCCGGCGTGGCGCGCGTCGTGTTTGCCTCCAGCGCTGCGACCTACGGCAACAACGGCGAAGGCACAGCCATCGCCGAGGACACCCCCAAGTCCCCGCTGACGCCTTATGCCAGCGACAAGTTGGCCAGTGAGTACTACCTGGACTTCTACCGTCGTGAGCACGGCCTGCAACCGGTGATATTCCGTTTCTTCAATATCTTCGGTCCCCGTCAGGATCCGTCTTCGCCGTACTCCGGTGTGATCAGCATCTTCACCGAGCGCGCGTTGGCGGGTAAGCCGATTACCGTATTTGGTGACGGCGAGCAAACCCGCGATTTCGTCTACGTGCAGGATCTGGTGAGCATCCTCGTCCAGGCAGTCGAGACTCGCGAACCGGCACCTGAAGCAATCAACGTAGGGCTTAGCCGCTCGACCAGCCTCAACGACCTGATCGCCGAACTGGGCAATGCCACCGGCACCCCGTTGAACGTGACGTACCAGGCGCCACGCCAAGGCGACATACGCCATTCGCGCGCCGATAACACCCGTCTGTTGGAGCGTTTTGCACTCGCGCAACCGACATCCATCGGTCAGGGTTTGGCGCAGCTTTTGCGCAGTTTGTAGTTCGCCGGTCACTTCGCCCGACGTTTACGCAGTATTGGCTCAGTCATCTTCAAGAGTGAATTATGGAAATCGTTTTCCGCAGGACGCGTGTCCGCGCGATCGCTGAGCGGCTGTTCGCCGCTCTTGCCTTATTCGTCGGTGGGCCGGCTGTGCACGCTGCTGCTTTATCCCAGCCGAGCAGCGTAGCTTTCTGGTACGCCGAGCAACCCCCGCTGCCGGAACTGTCGCAGTTCGACTGGGCCGTGGTCGAGCCGGGCCACATGACGCCCGCCGATGTAAAGACCTTGCGGGCGCTGGGCAGCCAGCCGTTTGCCTACTTGTCCATCGGTGAATTCGATGGCAACAAGGCCGAGGTCGAGAAAGCGGGGTTGAGCAAAGCGGTTTCCCCGGTGCGTAACGACGCCTGGAACAGCCAAGTGATGGACCTCACGTCGACGGCCTGGCGCGAGCATCTGTTCGGGCGTGCCAAGGCGCTGGAAGCGCAAGGCTATGCCGGCCTGTTCCTCGATACGCTCGACAGCTTCCAACTGATGCCCCAGGCCTCGCGCGAAAGCCAACGCGTCGGCCTGGCCAGCTTGTTGCGGGAGCTGCACAAGCGTCAGCCAAACCTGAAGCTGTTCTTCAACCGTGGTTTCGAAGTGTTGCCTGAGCTGGACGGCGTAGCCGCCGCCGTGGCAGTCGAGTCGATCCATGCCGGTTGGGATGCTTCCGCCAAACGCTATCGCCCGGTGTCCGAGTCTGATCGCCAGTGGCTCGAAACCCACCTGCAACCGCTACGCGCCAAAGGCGTGCCGCTGGTGGCCATCGACTACCTGCCACCGGAGCGTCGTGAAGAAGCGCGCAAACTCGCCAAGCGTCTGCGCGATGAAGGTTTCATTCCCTACATCAGCACTCCCGACCTCAACACCCTGGGCATCAGCAGCATTGAGGTCCAGCCGCGTCGCATTGCGATGATCTACGATCCACGCGAAGGCGCGCTGGAGGATGCTGCCGGCCATAGCAACCTGGGCGGTTTGCTGGAGTATCTTGGCTACCGTGTCGATTATCTGCCTGCCAACAGTGACCTGCCGCTCTACGGTTTCAGTGGCTTGTACGCGGGCGTAGTGACCTGGATGACCAGCGGTCCACCGCAGGATGCGCCGGCGTTCAATCGCTTTATCAATGCACGCCTGGACGAACAGGTCCCGGTGGTGTTTTTCAGTGGCCTGCCGGTTGAGGACAAATTGCTGCTCAAGCGCCTGGGCCTCAAGCGGGATGCGCCGCCTGCCACTCAAGTGTTGACCGTCACCCACCAGGACAAAGCCTTGCTGGGTGCATTCGAGGCACCGGTGGTGCCGCGCTCGCGCGACCTGGCAGCGGTTTCTGTATTGCCCAACGGCCCAACCCCGGCGTTGTCCTTGAGCGGTGCCAATGGCGCCGTTTTCAACCCGGTGGTGGTCGGCAAATGGGGCGGCATTGCCCTTGCGCCTTACCTGCTTGAAATCAACAACGAGCGCAGCCGCTGGATTCTCGACCCGTTCGCATTCCTCCAGGCCAGCCTGCGTCTGCCGGCGCAACCGCGACCGGACACTACCACCGAAAATGGCCGGCGCATTGCGACCGTGCACATCGATGGCGACGGTTTCCCCTCCCGTGCCGAAGTGCGCGGCACGCCCTACGCCGGTCGTCACACCCTGGACGACTACATCAAGCCCAACCCGTTCCTGACGTCGGTGTCGATCATCGAAGGCGAGATCTCGCCGCGCGGTGCCTTCCCGTTCCTGGCGCGTGAGCTTGAGCCGATTGCCCGTGAGATCTTCGCCAACCCTAAAGTCGAAGTGGCCACGCACACCTACAGTCACCCGTTTTTCATGCAGCCGGACAAAGCCAAGAAGCGCGAGAACTTCAACCCGGAATACGGCTTGAACATGAAAATCGCCGGCTACGACAAAATCGATTTTCGCCGCGAGATCTTTGGTTCGCGCGACTACATCAACCAGAACCTGACCACCCCGCAAAAGCCGGTGAAAATGGTGTTCTGGCCAGGCGATGCACTGCCGTCCTCGGACACTCTCAAGCTGGCGTATGACGCCGGCCTGAAGAACGTCAACGGCGCCGAAACCATCATGACCAAGGCCAACCCGTCGCTGACCGGCCTCAACCCTTTGCTGCGTCCGACGCCTGGCGGGTTGCAATACTACGCGCCGATCATCAACGAGAACCTGTACACCAACCTGTGGAAAGGCCCGTACTACGGGTTCCGTGAGTTGATCGAGACTTTCGAACTGACTGACAGCCCGCGCCGTCTGCGTGGCCTGCACCTCTACTACCACTTCTATTCCAGCACCAAGCAGGCGTCGATCAAGGCCATGCACGAGATCTACGGCTACATGCGCGAGCAGCAACCGATGTCGTTGTGGATGAGTGACTACGTCGACCGTCTGCATGGCCTGTACCAGTCGAGCCTGGCGCGTACGGCTGACGGCGCCTGGCAGATTCGCGGGATGGACGCACTGCGTACTGTACGCCTGGATGCGCAAATGGGCTGGCCGGACTTGCTCAACTCCCAAGGCATCGCGGGTGTACGCGACTTGCCGCAAGGGCGCTACGTCGCCCTGAGCAGTGACCGGGCGTTGCTGGTATTGCGTGCCGACAGAGACCCCCGACCTGCACTGGAGGACGCCAACGTGCCGTTACTCGATTGGCGTTATTTGGACGATCGTCGCGTGAGCTTTTCCTTCGCCGGCCAGTTCGACCTGACCTTCTCCGTGCGCTCGGCCACCGCCTGCCGCGTGGAAGTCGATGGGCAACGATTCGCGGGCAAGGCTTCGGCCGGCCTTTGGACTTTTCAACTTCCTATGAAGCAGGTGAGTAATGGTCAACTCCTCTGCAACTAAAAGCAGCCGCCTGCTCAATCCATGGGCATTGGCGGTGGTCGCGGTGGCCGTGGGCGGCTTGCTGTGGGCAACCTTCCAGCGTGAAGAGGTGTTCCAGCCCGACGGGCGTGAACCCGACGCCGTGTCGGCCAACTATGCCGAGCTGTTGCTGACGGCGCACCCGGAGGACGACCACTTGCGTTTGCAACTGGTCGACCTGCTGATTCGCCTCGGTGACTACACCAAAGCGCGCCAACACGTGGATGCCTGGCCCAAGCCACAGCCGGAAATCCAGGCCTACTATCGCCTGGAACTGGATGCGCTGATCGCGGCCAGTGGCAACGACTTGATCGCGCAACAGGCGTTGGTCGAGCGTTTGCAAAGCTTCGATCATCGCAAGCTGCCGGTGGCCCAGCTGCAAAACCTGGCGAAGCTGGCGTTGACCCTGCAGGCGCCGGCATTTGCTGCCACGGTGTTCGAAGAGATCGCCGGGCGTGACCCGGCGCAACATACCGAGGCGCTCAAATCAGCCGCGCAGTGGTACCTGGCGGGTGAGCAACCGGCGCGCGCCGCAGACATCTATCTGCAACTCAAGCGTGAAGCCCAACAACCGAGTGAGCGACGGGAATACGCACAACTCGCGTTCAACAGCCTGCTCTCGGCCGGCCGTGACGAGCAGGCCGCGCAAGTGCTGGCGGATGAGTTGCCCCAGCTGAAGAACCCGCAAACCGACGTGGCATGGCTGGAGCAAGGCGTGGATATCGCCGTTGCGACCAAGCAGTTCGACTTGGCCCAGCGTGTGCTCCAGCAGTGGCATGACCTGGAGCCTGATAACCGCAAGATCCTGGTCAAGGAATTCCAGGTGCGTTTGTCTATCAATGATCTGGCGGGTGCATGGGAAACCGGTCAAGAGTTGGTCATCGATTACCCGGATGACACCGCGTTGCTGGAGCAAATGGCCAAGCTCGGTGAGTGGCGCGGCGATAACGAGGCCGCGCTGGACTACTGGATTCGCCTGCTCAAACTCAAGGAAGACGCAAAAACCCGCGAGCACGCCTGGCGTCTCGCCAGCCTGCAATTCGACTTTGCCCGCTCGATCCCGCTGCTCGCTGAGATCATGCAGCAGCGTCCGCTCACGGATACCGAACTGGATGCGTTGATCTACGGCCATGAATCACGCGGCACTCCCGCTGAAGCCGAGTCCTGGTTGCGCACCTACCTGCGCAAGTACCCGGCCCATCGCCTGGCTTGGACACGCTTGTTGCAGAATCTGGAAAACACCGGACAGTTCGCGGCCAAAGGCAAGCTCTACAAGGACTATGCCAAACGCTACAAGCTGACCACTGCCGAATTGGTCGATTGGGCCAGTACGGAAATGAAGCTGTTTGATGAGCAAGCGGCCTGGGAAGTGGTGAAGTCGGACGACGCCTCCATCAATGACCCTGAGTACTGGCGCACCCGTGCGGCGCTCGCTTGGGACCTGGAACGCGACGAAGACTTGCGCGTCTCCCTGGAAAAGCTGCTGTCCCTCAACGGCAAGCTGACCAGTGGCGACGAAAGCCAGTTGATCACCCTGTATCGCACCAGCGATCCCCAGCGCGCCTTGAAGTTGATGGTCGACAGTTGGCACCGCGCCCAGGACCCGCAACGGCTGGTCGAGGCGCTGCAACTGGCCCAGGAGCTACAAGAATGGGACCAGGTCGTGGCCCTGCTGGACGACGCCAAGAAATATCCGGCGGCCTACGAGCAAGCGCAGGTCCTGGCGGTTCGCGGTGCGTTGGCAGTGGAGCAGGGCGATACTGCCGAGGCCGAGCGTCTCTATCTGCTGGGCTTGTCGCGCTACCCGGATGACAACCTGTTCCGCGAGCGCTTGACCTGGCTGTACGTCGACCAGGCCGACACGGCAAAGCTCAAGCCTCTGCTGACCAAGTGGCGTGCCTATGCACGGGAAGACCGTCTGCTCTGGTTGCCATTCGCCAGTGCCAGCCAGCTATTGGGGCGCGATGCCGAGGCCTTGGCCTGGTATCGCCTGTACCTCAAGCTCAGCCCGAACGACTGGCTGGTGCAGGCGGCGTATGCCGACGCACTGGAAACGTCCGGCTACCAGGACGCCGCCCAGCGCCTGCGCTTGAAGTTGCTGCGCAGCCCCGAAGCCGACAACCTGCAACCCTCGTCCCAGCGCTATGCGATCTGGCTGCGCTTGATGTCGAGCAGCTACTCGCCGCAAAAGGCCCAGCAAGCACTGCTGAAGTGGAAAGACGGTTCGCCAGCGATGAAACAGCTGTGGTTCGAACGTCTGCTGGCCCGCCTGGATGCGACCAACCAGCAAGCGCAGAAAGACGACTGGCTGGCCTGGGCGCGTACCCAAGGTCTCAAGGTCGACCGTTACGAGCAGATCCAGGAAGCCTTGCGCAGCCGTAATAAAGCCCAGGTTGAAACCCTGTTGGCCAGCAGCGACCTGAACCCGGCGCAGCGTGCACAAGCGCTCAGCCGTTTGGGCCGTACCAACGAGGCCCTGGAAACCAGCCTGTCTGCACTGGGCGACGACCAGCAGGATTCGGTAAACGAGCAACTGCGTCGCCAAGCGGTGGAGATCCACGAAGCCACCCCGCAAGGTGCATTGCTGTCGTATCAGAAACAGGACTTCGGTGGCTTGTCGTTTGACTCGCCGCGCCTGGAAATCGCCCACAACCTGGGTGACAACTGGTACGCCGATGTCGAGATGGAACACGGCAACTATAAAGGCGACGACGTCATCTCTTCGCGCATCGGCGACGAGAGCAACGCGGCCCTGACCTTGGTGCGCTCGGTGGAAAACGGCAGCTGGAAGCTGTTCGCCGACACCAGCCAGCGCAAGGACGACGACCGTAACGGCCTGGGCCTGTCGCGCATGTGGCAGTTGGGCAACAGCCACCAGCTCGAAACCGGCCTGGACTGGCATCGCAAGAGCGACGACAGCGGCCTGATGCGTGCTTTCGGCCAACAGGACCGCGCCTGGGTCGGCGGTCGCCATGGCCTGACGGCACGGGACCAATTGAGCTGGGAAGTGGCACAGCGCTCGTTCTCGACCCGTGCCGGCGACTCGTTGGGCAATGGTCATGCGCTGAAGGTGGAGCTTAACCATACGCTGGAATTCGCCGGGCCTAACTGGACGGTGCGCAGTGGCGTGGATTACCAGAAGAACAACGTGAAGGATCGCAACCTGGACTACCTCTCCAGCGATTTCAAAGGACCGATTCGGGTGCCTGATGTCGCGCCGCCTGAGCCTGGTGATCCGATCGAGTTGCAGACCATCCCGTCAGGCGACCTGCTGCAAAGCCGCTACGGCCAACTCTACGTCGGCACGTCCTGGCGTCGCGGCATCCCTGGCGCGCTGGTGCGCAGCAAGCCGCAATACACCTGGCTGGTGGACATGACGGCGGGCTGGCAGTGGACAGACCAAACCTTCAACTATGGCATCAACACCGGCGTCGGCTTCGAAGTCCTGGGTGACGACGAACTGGCCCTCACCTTCGGCTACCAATCTGCGCCACAGGGCGGGGATGGCAAGTCCGGCGGCACACTGGGTATGAGCTACGGCGTGCGTTTCGGGCGCTGATTACAGAATCTACGGGAGAAAAACCTATGCAAGCAATTCGTAACCTGAGCCTGGCTCTGACAGTCCTGTTCGTCGCCGGCTGCTCCAGCTTCACCAGTGAAAACAGCCCGAACCTGCCGCGCAATGCGCAGTGGGGCATCGTGCCGATGATCAACTATTCGCAGACTCCGCAAGCGGGTGAGCGTAGCGAGCAGATCCTGCTCAGCGTGCTCAGCAGCCATGGCCTGCAACCTCGGGTCTACCCCACCAGCACCCAGGGCGAACAGGCGCTGATGGACGACAATGAGCGCCTCACCGGTGCCTTGGAATGGGCCCGTGAGCAGAAGCTCGATTACGTCGTTGCCGGCAGCGTCGAAGAGTGGCAGTACAAGAACGGCCTGGACGGCGAGCCAGCGGTGGGCATCAGCCTGCGCGTGCTGGAAGCCAACAGCGGTCGTGTGCTCTGGAGCAAAAGCGGCGCGCGCGCCGGCTGGTCCCGTGAAAGCCTGGCGGGCAATGCTCAGACGGTAATCGACAAATTGGTTGGCGCCCTTCGATTCGAGTGAACGCAATGAATTCTCCACACATGGATTACAGCCTGGCGCCTCGCGCCAGCGGGCCGGTGTCTTGGCTGGAAACGCTATTGGTGACGGGCTTGGCCATTGGCCTCGGCTTCTGGCTGACTCCCGAAGACCCGTTGCAGATGCACGGTGGTTTCCCCTGGCCAATCCTGGCGCCGCTGCTGTTGGGTGTGCGTTACGGTTTTGTGCGCGGCCTGTTCAGCGCTGTGCTGCTGGTGGCGGCGCTGTTTGCCCTGCGTTACACCGGGCATCAAGGTTATACCCAGCTGGAGCCGTCGTTCATCGTCGGTGTGCTGGTGTGCGGGATGCTGGTGGGTGAGGTCCGCGACCTGTGGATGCGCCGCCTGGAACGTCTTCAGATGGCTAACGAATACCGTCAGTACCGCCTCGACGAATTCACCCGCGCCCACCAGATTCTGCGGGTGTCCCATGACCTGCTGGAGCAGCGCGTGGCAGGCAGTGACCAGAGCCTGCGCAGCTCGTTGCTGGGCCTGCGTGAAAAACTGCGTGGCATGTCGGTCGAAGGCGATGCATTGAGCGAGCTGGCCGACCCGATCGTGGCGATGCTCGGCCAATACGGCGCACTGCGTGTGGCGGGCCTGTACCGCGTCGACGACAGCGAGAAAAACGTACTGCCCCAAGCCTTGGCGATGATCGGTGTGATGGGGCCGCTGGAAACCGATGACGGTTTGATCCAGCTGTGCCTGGAGCGCGGCGAGCTTGTCAGCGTGCGTCAGGAACTGATCGATGCCGGCAACGCCGCGCAGTTTTCCTCGCTGCAGGCGTGCATCCCGTTGATCGATGCCGAAGGCCGCCTGCTGGCGATCCTGGCGGTTCGGCAGATGCCGTTCTTTGCATTCCAGGATCGCACCTTGAGCCTCTTGTCGCTGCTGGCGGGCCACATCGCCGACTTGTTGCGCCGCGATTCGCAAGTGCTGCGCCTGCCCGATGCGGACGCCCAGCAATTTTCGTTGCAGCTCAAGCGATCGCTGGTGGATGTGGAACAGCACACGTTGCCTGCCGGGTTGTTTGCGTTCGAGATGACACGCGCCAACGATGAGCTGACCCGCCTGATGGCGCGCAGCCAACGTGGCCTTGACCTGCACCTGCCGGTGCGCAACAACCGCGATCACGCGCTGTTGCTGGTGCTGTTGCCGTTGACCAGCCCGGAAGGCACCCAAGGCTACCTCGCGCGTATCGGCCTGTTGCTGCACGAACACTTTGGCATCGACACCGATCTGGACAGCCTGGGTGTACGGGTCATGCCTTTCAATCTGGAGCCTGGCTGTGATCGCAACGGGCTGCGTAACTTCCTTTACAACGAGTGTGGCCTGAATGATCAGCAAGTGGCTGTTTAGCGGCGCCGTGTTGTTGGAGGCGGGCAGTTGGGCCAGTTTGTGGCTCGATGCGCCGCAGGTCCACCAATTGCTGGTATTCACCTTCAGCCACGGATTGGCCTGCCTGATGCTCTGCGGCGCCGTTTGGTTGCTGTTGCCGGCGCGCTACCGCGCGCCGTTGCCGTGGAGCCCGCTGTTCATTTTCAGCCTGGCGTTCTTTGTGCCGGTGATCGGCACCCTGGGCGTGGTGGCGTCGATCTTCCCGGCGCTGTACCTGCCGCGTAAGCGCGACCAGCAAGCGTGGCAATCGGTCGGTATTCCAGGCCTGCCGTTCCGTGCACAGGCCCAGACGCGCACGCCGATCTTCGCCGATGGGGGGTTGCAGGACGTATTGCGTCACGCGCCCAACCCCGATCAGCGACTGGCCGCCCTGTTGGCGACACGCCGCATGCCTGGCAAGGACGCAGTGCCCATCCTCAAGCTGGCCTTGGGTGACCCCAGTGATGACGTCCGTCTGCTGGCGTACTCGATGCTCGACAAGCAGGAAAGCGACATCAACCTGCACATCCAGATGGCCCTTGAGCAGCTGGCGGGCGTCAGCCCTCGCACAGCCGGCCCGGTGCACAGCATGCTGGCGCGCTGGTATTGGGAGTTGGCCTACCTCGGCCTGGCCCAAGGCAGTGTGCTTGAACACGTACTGAACCAAGCCAGTGAGCATGCCGAGCAAGGCCTGGCGGCCGGTGAGGGTGGTGAGCTGTTATTGCTGGCCGGCCGTATTGCCCTGGAGCGCGGTGAAAATGAGCGAGCCGAAGCGCTCTTGCATGAGGCCGAGAGAAACGGCTTGGGCGCGGCTCAGTTACTGCCGTTCCATGCCGAGCTGGCGTTCGAAGCGGGTCGCTATCACGAAATCCCCGGGTTGCTCGCCAGCCTGCCGGAAAAAACCCGTCAGCGGCCACCTTTCGCTGAGTTGGTGAGGAGCTGGAATGAATCATAAAGACGCGACCCCGACGGCCGACATCTGCCTGCTGCTGGAAGGCACCTGGCCGTACGTGCGCGGCGGTGTATCGAGCTGGATTCACCAGATGATCCTCGGCCTGCCAGAACTGACTTTTTCGGTGATGTTCATCGGTGGTCAGCGTTCGGCGTACACCTCGCGGCGCTATGAAGTGCCGGCGAACGTGTTGCACATCGAAGAGATGTTCCTCGAAGACGCGACGCACCCTGCCGACACCCGTGGTACGCCACGCGA
Source organism: Pseudomonas sp. IPO3749 (assembly GCF_013386605.1). Lineage (NCBI taxonomy): Bacteria > Pseudomonadati > Pseudomonadota > Gammaproteobacteria > Pseudomonadales > Pseudomonadaceae > Pseudomonas > Pseudomonas sp. IPO3749. The sequence goes on from NZ_JACARN010000057.1 coordinate 32,970, forward strand.
TGCCGACCCGCAGCAGCTGGCCGACCTGTATCGCTTTTTGCATCATCCGGACCAGCCCGAGCGGGAACTGGGTGAGCGCATGCTCAATTGCATCGCCGAGGGCCACATGACCCTTGATGACGTGCTGCGCAGCCGTGCCAGTTGGGACACCCTCAGCGAAGGCTACCGCCAGCATTGCGCCGACCCCTCGTTCGTCAACTATTTCTGGACCCTGCGTTCATTGCAGTCGCCCTTGCTGATGCTCGCCGAAGCCTCGCGCAAGATGCCGCCGGCGCGGGTGCTGCATTCGATTTCCACCGGTTACGCCGGGCTGCTGGGTTGCATCCTCAAGCACCGCTGGAAGTGCACTTACCTGCTGAGCGAACACGGTATCTACACCAAGGAGCGCAAGATCGACCTGGCGCAGGCCACGTGGATTGCCGAAAGCTCCGGGCAGGCGCTCAACCGCAGCCTCGACGGCGGTTCGGGGTACATCCGCACGCTGTGGGTGCGTTACTTCGAACGGATCGGCCAACTGGCGTACAACAGCGCCGACAAGATCATTGCCTTGTATGACGGCAACCGTCAGCGTCAAATCAAGGACGGTGCCGACCCGAGCCGTACGGAGTTGATCGCCAATGGCATCGACCTGTCGCAGTGGTCCCGCGCCATGGAAACCCGTGAGCCCGGCATCGCGCCTGTCGTGGGTTTGATCGGCCGCGTGGTGCCGATCAAAGACGTGAAAACCTTCCTGCGTGCCATGCGTGGCGTGATCAGCGCCATGCCGAACGCCGAAGGCTGGATTGTCGGCCCCGAAGAGGAAGACCCGGAATACGTCAGTGAGTGCCGCAGCTTGATGGCGAGCCTTGGGCTTGAAGGCAAAGTGCACTTCCTGGGCTTCCAGCGCATCCAGGACATCCTGCCCAAGCTGGGCCTGATGGTGCTGACCTCGATCAGCGAGGCGCAACCCTTGGTGATCCTTGAGGCTTGGGCCGCCGGTACGCCGGTGATCAGCAGCGACGTCGGCTCATGCCGCGAGCTGATCGAAGGCGGCAGCGCCGAAGACCGCGACCTGGGCGTGGCGGGCAAGGTGGTGGCGATTGCCGATCCTCAGGCCACGTCCGCGGCCATCCTCGAACTGCTGCGCAGCCCTGAGCGCTGGAAGGCCGCACAGGCCGCCGGCTTGCTGCGGGTCAACCGTTACTACACCGAAGCCTTGATGCTGCAGCGCTACCGCGACCTGTACCAGGCAGCCATGGAGAACAGTTAAATGGCCGGCATTGGCTTCGAACTGCGCAAGATCCTCTCGCGCGACTCATACACCGCCACCTTGCATGCTTATGTGTACGCGGGCCTGATCAGCTCTGGCCCGTGGGTGCTGTCGATCATCAGCGTGATGCTGGTGGGGATCATCAGCCTGGGCCTGCTGTTGCCCAACTCGCTGGTGGGGCAGTTCCTGGTCACGGTGACGTACCTGATGGCCAGCTCGTTGATCCTCACGGGCGGCCTGCAGTTGTTCTTCACCCGCTTCGTGTCCGACCAGTTGTTTGAGCGCAACTACGAACAGATCCTGCCCAACCTGCTGGGCATCCTGTTAATGGTCACGGTCGGCGCCGGGGTGCTGGGGATTATCGTGCTGGCGGTGTTGTTCGATCAGCCGCTGATCTACCGCGTGCTGGTGCTGTCCAACTTCGTGGTGCTGTGCAACCTGTGGCTGGTGATCATCTTTCTTTCGGGGATGAAGAAGTACAACCGCATCCTGCTGGTGATGGTGGTGGGTTACTCGCTGATGGTGGCGAGCGCCTACCTGCTGAGCTTCCTGAAAATGCCCGGCCTGTTGCTGGCGTTGTTGATCGGGCACGGCAGCCTGCTGTTCCTGTACCTGTACGACATCCTGCGCGAATACCGCGCCGAGAAAATGATTGCCTTCGATTTCCTCAATCGTCGCAACGTATTCCTCAGCCTGTTGGTGACCGGGTTCTTCTACAACTTCGGCATCTGGGTCGACAAAATCCTGTTCTGGTTCAACCCCGGCACCTCCAACGCGGTCATCGGCCCGCTGCGCGCCTCGATCCTGTACGACATGCCGATCTTCATCGCTTACCTTGCGATCATCCCCGGCATGGCCGTGTTCCTGGTGCGTATCGAAACCGACTTTGCTGAATGGTACGACCGCCTGTTTCGAGCCATCCGCGACGGCGAGACCTTGCAGCACATCGGCTCGCTGAAAACCGAAATGACCCTCTCCATCCGCCAAGGTCTGCTGGAAATCTGCAAGGTCCAGGGCCTCACCGTGGTGCTGCTGTTCCTCTTCGCCCCACGCCTGCTGGAGTGGATCGGCATCTCCAGCTACTACCTGCCATTGTTCTACATCGACCTGATCGGCGTGAGCATCCAAGTGGTGTTCATGGCGTTGCTCAACGTGTTCTTCTACCTCGACAAACGCCGCGTGGTGCTGGAGTTGTGCGTACTGTTCGCGATCCTCAACGCCGCCCTGACCCTGCTCAGCATGCACCTGGGGCCTAGCTTCTTTGGGTATGGGTTTACGCTGTCGCTGCTGGTGTGCGTGTTGCTGGGGCTGGCGCGGCTGTCGTCGGCGCTGGAAGATCTGGAGTATGAGACGTTTATGTTGGCGCGGTGATTGGCTGGCAGGAGATGTGACGAAGACACTTGTCGGGGACGGCAGGTGCCTTTTTTTTCGCTGGGGCTTGATGGGGCGGTTGTGCTTTGGTTTCCCATACTCCAGAAACCACAAAGCCCCGCATTGCGGGGCTTCGAGATATGGTGCCGGCACCAGGAGTCGAACCCGGGAACTACTGATTACAAGCCGTTTGCTCTGAGGCTTCACCCCACTTCATCGAGTATCACCTGTTTCTATTGGTCTAAGTTTTACTTGGTCTGTAGCCAATTCGATGTCTTTCTATGTTTCACCTGTTAGCGTACCTTTGCATGAGAAACGGGGAACGGATGGGGAAAACGGGGAAAGAATGGCTAAGCGTACGCGAATGACCGAGATGGAGGCCTATGCGGTAAAGACTCGTCAGTCGGAGCCGGTCGGCTCTCGCGGAAAGGGGACTTTGCTGCTCGAACGTAAAGCTTCCGGAGCTATTCAGGCCTACTACCGGGAACGCACATCGGACAGCGACAAGCGGCTGCCTCTCGGGACGCTCGCGAAGAAGCCGCGTGTGGGTACAGACGAGCAGAGCTTGGATGGTATCCGTGGTGAGGCTTTGCGAATTTCAGTTGAGGCCGCTGCCGCTGGCGGTATTGCCAAGTACTTGGAGCACATCTCGGTGCAACAATTAGCGGCCGCGGCTAGTCGTGCAGCCACAGCCGCATTGGAAGAAGCGGAGCGGCTAGAACGTTTCCGCCTCGACGAAATTGAAGCGGCCCGCGGAAGCTTTCACGATTTGTTCCTGGATTACATTGAGTCGCGCCGCGTGAAGGCGACACCAGGCGTTGTGAAGGAGTTGGAACGGCTGCTCAAGACGAACATGCAAGAGCCCCATCCAGAGGTAATGCGGATGAAGGCCCGAGATATTAGGGCTGACCACATCCTCACCATTCTCAATCCGATCTGGGAGCGCGGCTCCAAAGTGCAGGCGGATCGTATGCGTTCGTTTCTGGTGGCGGCATTCAACCATGGGCTCACGGCTGAGAGTGTGGTCGGTCGCTCCAATGCGAAGACCTATAGCCTTGAGATCAACCCTGCAGCAATGGTGAAGGTCGATAAAGTCTCGGCCCCTGTCGAACGAGCCTTGTCTTATGCAGAGCTGAAGCAATTCTGGGAGACGGTTGAGGATACTGACGGTATCGGTCCGGTTATGGCACTGTTATTCAAGTTCGTCATATCAACGGGCGGCCAGCGGATCAAGAACCTAATCGAAACCACTTGGGCGGACTACGATCTGGACGCGGGTACGGTGCTATTGATTCACCGTAAAGGTAGAGGTGGCCAGACCCTGAGCCGACCGCACCTGGTACCGCTCTCTGATCGAGCCATTGCCATAGTGCGGCAAGTTCGGGAAATCAATGGGGATCATCCATGGCCCTGGACTACACACGGTAAACAACCTTTTGTGATCAGTAGCCCGACCCATGCCGTTGCAGACTGGCTGGATTCCAAGCATGCGCTAATCGCTGGCGGGAAGATCTCGACGTTCTCCCCGAGAGATTTGCGCCGCACCTGTACCCAGCTAATGCAGAAACATGGGATTGATGATCGACTGTCGGATCTTCTTCAAGCTCATGGCCAAACAGGTGTCGTTTCTCGACACTACCGAAATAATCCCGAAGCGGCGATGCCAGAGAAACGTAAAGCTATCGAGCTCTTTGACCGAGCTTTGGCTAAGGCTTTGGGGGAGGTCACTGATACGGGCAACGTGCTTTCCATCTCGCGCCGGAAAAAGAAAAACCCCGATGCAATGTCGTGAATGTCGTGCAGCTGACCCGAATCTGAAAAAGAAAATCCCCGCCCCATGCCCCATTCTTGTCGCACATAGGGCACCACCATCAGTCCGCTGCTGAATCCCCATAGTACGCGGCCTACAGCACATTTCAGTTCCGCAAACTCTACTCAAAACACGCTGAAACTGCGAATAAGTGGGAATAACAGCGAATAAGCGGGAATAAACAACGTTTAGTAATACGGTACGTTGTTAGTTTGGTAGTTTGAGCTGGCGAGATATGTCGCGACACGGTTTCTTAACTCACATTTTGTGTCGCGACACTGCGATTACTTAGCGCGGCTGCGATTTCCGCGCCACGTTTTACTTAGCTTGTGTTTCGTGGCGCGCACGACAAAACACTGGGGCAATCATCGTCAAAATATCATCGTCAAATCGATGCATGATCATTGCATGAACCTACTGAGGCCCTCATAAGTCCCTCTGAAACCCCCGGCCGTAGGGCTTCATGACTAATCCGACGAACGGTCATTACGATGATTTTGGGTGCTCACGGGGGCTCAGGGGTAAGCAAGAGACAGTAAGTTTAGCGCTAGAGATGTACGGGGATAGTTATTGCACACAGGTGATTCGAAAAATCTGGTTGATGTTTTTCTAGCGGCAGTTAACATGCGACCACGGCTAGAGCTTTCTAACAACAAATGAAACGCCATAGAACATCAATGGCTGGAGTTAGAATCGCTGACAGTTGGATTATCAGACAAAGAAAAGCCCCGGACGCTACCAACGCCGGGGCCTGTTCGGGAAAGACGCTACCAACGTCCTCTGCATACCAGCTAGGCCAGTACACAACCCCGAGGGGAGAAGCATTTTGACGGGCTTCTAAGTGATTCAGTTAGGCTAAAAGCGCCTAATTGGTTCACGGGCGGACTGTAGTGCCTGCGGGAATATTGCGCAACACTGGTGTCCTATACAGGTGCTGTGTTTCCGATGACTTGCCACCTTTCGACCTTTTTTCAGGCGCTGGTGGCCTACAGAGCGCTCCTCTCGGTTTTTCCAGTCTTTGGAGATTCCGTGAATGGCACAAATAGCAACCCGCAGTACCGATGTACCCAATCTGCCCATACCTGGTGCACGCGCTACCGCTGCCCAGCTCTGCGCCAAATACCAAGTCAGCCGCGCTACCTGGTGGCGCTGGTCCAAGACTCCCGGCTTTCCCGCGCCTATTCGCTTCGGTCGTTCCGTCCGCTGGGAGCCCGACTCTGTGGAATCCTTCCTGCTCAGTCAGGAGGCTTAACCCATGATGACCAATCAACTCTGCGCTGACGCGGGGACAGGATCGCTTTGTCTAGAAAAAGCGGCTCTATCCCTTCCTCTACCCTTAAACGCTTTGGTGCTTAATCGTCGTCTAGTTTGCCGCCATCAATTCGTCCATCCCGACGCTGACTCTGATAGTGGGGTGGCCTGACATGGAAAAGATCCTGCATTCCGAGAAGAGTTGCTCGGCGCAAAGCATCAGCGACACCAGTGGTAGCGCCCAGCGCATGCGCCTTTTGGCTTACCTGCATCTGCATGGTTCGATCAACACCTTCCAAGCCATCATGTTTCTAAACATCCTGCGCCCTGGTGCGCGAATATCTGAGCTGCGTGCGCAGGGGCACGGCATCGTTACCCACCTGGGTACGCTGAAGGATGCTCAAGGCCGCGATCACCAGAAGGTTGCGACCTACTACCTGAGTATTGGCCCAGTGCAGAAGGTGACCTCATGACGACCAAGATCATTGAGCCGATGGGCGAGGGTGATCTGGGAAATCCTCACATTGCCGTGATTGATTACCAGGGCGAACCTCGCGTGGACAGCCGCCTCCTGGCTGAGCAACTGGGTAACAAACACAAAAACTCGATGGCGCTTATCGAGCGCTACCTGGCGAAATTTGAAGAGTTCGGAGTTGTTCCTTTTCAAACGGAGAAACCCTTGGCCGGAACTGCCGGTGGTAGGCCGGAGCGCTTCGCCCCGCTGAACGAAGATCAAGCGTTCTTCCTGCTGTCGTTGTCCCGCAATACCGACCGAGTTGTGGAGCTGAAAGCGAGCCTGATCATGGCGTTCCGCGAAGCACGGTATGGGAACGCCTGCCGGACGCTGGAGGCCCGCAAGAAGGAAGCCAGCAGCAGTGGCCGGCGCCTTGCCCACTGGCGCTACGACAAACCAGGCGTGTACGCGCACGTCGCCCATCTGAGGGAGCAACTGAAGCTGCCTCTCGGTTTGGAGGACTTCCGTCCATGACAGCTATGCTCATGATCAGCGATAAACGGTCGATAACTTTTGTTGCAAGCAGTCGTGGTCGTCGGTATGGTTTGCCCGTCGCTGCAAATTCAGCGATCGGGCTTGGTAACCCGACGAAATCAAGGCGCAACAGCGCCCCCATTACGATTGCAGGCGCTTTTTTTGTGCCCGCAGTTACGTGTTATGGCGGCTGTGCGTGGGAGGCATTCGTGCCTGCCGGGTTCCTTGATTCCCGGTTTACCAACCTGCGCACAGCTGCCACCCATTCGCTTGGTAACGAACGTGGCAGCTCCTCAGATCAAGGAGCTACACCGATGAAACACGCCCTCATTCCGTCCGCAATTCGCGCATTTGCTCACCGCCGCATGGCCCTGAGCGCCCTCCGCGCAAACTCATCACTCTCCGTTCGCCTCGCCCGTTACAACTCCCACATGGCCATCGCTCGAACCCTGGAGTCTGCCGGCGGTGCGCTATGAATACTCCCGTCCGAACCATCCAAGAAATCGCCCACGAAACGCTTGAGGATCTCGAAAGCGCCCAGATCGCCCTGCGCAAGGTTGAGGCTGTGCTCTACGCCGCGTTGGCGGACAAGGGCACCAGCCAGCACGTCCGCAACTTGGTAGACGTTGCGTGGAACCTGGCCGCTGACGGCGCCAACACCGCCGACTGCAACCGCGAGGCAATTTCCGCCGCTCTGTCCGGGTGCGCTTGCCTGGGCGCCGGGGGCGACCTATGAGCCGCTCCTACAAGGAAATAGCCGAGACCGGCGTCCAAGATCTGTACGAAGTGACAAGTGCGCTCGAGAGCGTGCGCGCAATCTTCACACTGATGCTTGAGACCTTCCCCGAAGACAGTACGTCTCACGCTTTCGCGCAGTTGGGCACCCTCGAAATAAGCGACTGGAACACCAAGGTTTATCAGTGGTGCGAGTGCATGGAAGACGAGCTGGATGATGCGAACGCCGAGGCTAAAAAGACAGCACCATTGCCGCACTACCTGCTGGACCAGCGCAGCAACGAGGTGGCCGAGGCGATTTCTGCCGAGCGCACACACGCTACCAGATGGTGGACGCACTTGAACGAGATGCGGCGCCGCAAGGAACTGCCTGACTGGGTGGCGGCGGGCGTCGGCACGCATGATGAACACGATCTTATGCTGGAAAGCCGGAAGGCCGTCAACCAAGCCCTATTCGGATCGGACGATCTGGGCGGCGTTCAGACATACCGCGAGGTCGCCCTATGAACCAACACATGCGTTCACATTCGATCTTTTTATCAGCCTCACATTTTGCCCAAAGCCAACGCGTACTCACGCGAAGCGCCGACACCCTGACCTAAGAGGTTAAGCATGAAAATTCAAAACGGCGCATCTGCGTCGACGGGATCGGCTTGCCCGAAAAAAGCCACAGAGCTTTGGTTCGTCACCCACCCGAAGGTGCCCAAGGCTTTGCTAGGGCCGTTCTTGAGCGAGGCCGACGCAGAGTTCGGGCGCCTAGTTATGCGTAGTGCTGGCGCTCACGTAACAGCCTGTCTCGTTGACGGGATCGACGACATCACCCGCTGGCATGGCGTGAATAACGGCCAGGTTTGCCGGGCCTTTGCTGGCGCTGATCGCCGGGAGGTCGGCCATGGGTAGTGTGACCCCAATGAAGCGCAAGGGCAGCGGCATACCGCCCACCACGGGCGCCCACATCGACAGCACCAGCTATGCCCTGCTGGTGGAAACCCTGATCGGCTTCCTAGAGCTGCGCATCTCGGAAGGCGACCAAGGCCGCCACTGCGATGAGCTGGAACGCCTGACTCAAAAACTGGAGAACTTAGCCAAGCGGTTTACCCCGCCGAAGGGGGCCGCATGACTGACGCAACGATCCTATTCCGTGATGCGCTCCAGGCCGTCTATGGCCCTCTCGACTGGCTACCAGAGCCCGATGGTGCAATCCACCGGTTCCGTGTGCCGGAGGATAAGCCCGGCTCGCTCAACGGCTGGTATGTGCTGTACCTGGACGGCATTGCTTCCGGCGCGTTCGGCAGTTGGAAAGCCGGTGGCGCCAGCACCTGGTGTAGTCGCGAACCGGTAGACGCCCGCGAAGCGGCCCAAATCCGCGAGCGGGTCGACCAGGCCCGGCGTCAGCGTGAAGCCGAGCAACACCGGCGCCAGCAGCAGGCCGCCGAGAAGGCTAATCACTGGTGGCGCAATGCACGCCGGGCCGCGCCCGACCACCCGTATCTGGTAGCTAAGGCGGTTCGCTCCTACGGCCTGCGCCAGCGTGGCACTGACCTGCTGATCCCGCTGTACCTGGATGGGCGCTTGGTCAATCTGCAACGAATTGCTCCGGACGGCGAGAAGCGCTTTCTGTTCGGCGGCCGGATCAAGGGTACCTATTCGCCACTGGGCATTATCGAGCCAGGTTCTGTGCTTTGCATCTGCGAAGGGTGGGCAACGGCTGCCAGCCTCCACCAGCACGGCGGATACGTCGTTGCCGCGGCCATGAACGCGGGCAACTTGATCCCGGCAGCGATGAGCCTGCGTGCTCGCTACCTGGGCCAACCAATCGTCATCGCCGGCGACGACGACCGGCTCACCGATGGCAACCCGGGGCGCGCAGCGGCAAACGCAGCGGCCGCGGCCGTGGGTGGTCAAGTGGCTTTCCCCGAGTGGCCGGAAGGCGCCCCCGATGACCTCACCGACTTCAACGACCTCGCCAACTGGAAACTCGCCCATGTCCAAGCCTGACACCAACGTGATCAACCTTCGGCCGGACGCCGCGACCATTGCGCCAGATCGCCCCTGTTGGGCGGTGTATGAGCATTGGGTGATCAATGAGAAGGGCCGCAAGCTGCGCCCGGGCGTTTACTGGCATAGCTTCAAGCGCGCCGCCGCTGACCAGGACGACGCCGAGGGCGACACCGGCGACCGGCCTATCACTGATGAGTGGATCTCCAGCCCCGTCACCGTCGTCGCCCGCACCACCAACAGCGACGATGGCAGCGAAGGCCGTTTGCTGCGCCTGGTCACAGAGGGCGGTATCAAGGAATGGATCATCGCCATGGAAGTGTTCGGCGGCAGCGGCGAGGACGCCCGGCGCGCTTTGTTCGGGATGGGCGTCATTATCGCCCTCAAGAAACGCGGCACGTTCATGGAGTACCTGCTCGACCAGCATCCTGCAGAAGTGTTTGCCACCACCAGTCGGCCGGGCTGGCATGAATCGGGAGCGTTCGTGCTGCCTGGGCGAACCATCGGTAGCGCCAATGTGCGGTACCAGGCCAGCAACAAGGCTCAGGTACTTTTCAGCCGGCGCGGCGAGCTGGCGCTGTGGCAATCGGAGGTTGCCGCCAAGTGCGCCGGCAACCCGGTGCTGACTCTGGCGATCGGCTGCTCGCTGGCTGGCCCATTGCTGAGTTTGGTGGGCGTGCTGGGTGGTGGTGTTCACCTGGTGGGCGACAGCTCAAGTGGCAAGTCACTGGCGCAACTGATCGGCTCGTCGGTATGGGGAGACCCGGGCGTGTTCGCCGCCAGTTGGGACATGACCAAGGGCGGCCTGGAGATCGAAGCATCAAGCCGCAATGACACCATCCTCCCCCTGGATGAGATCAAGCGTGCTGATCCCAAGCGCGTACAGGAAATGGCGTACTCCCTCGCCAACGGCCAGGGCAAAGGCACCATGACCCGCGAGCGCGAAGGCCGCGCCAAATTGAGCTGGCGCCTGCTGACACTCTCCAGCGGCGAGCGCTCACTCTCTGAACACGCGGCTATATCCGGCAATGCCGCCCACGCTGGCGCCGAGTTGCGCATGGTCGACGTGAACGCCGGTACCCGCACACACCGGGCCTTCGACGAATTGCACGGGCTTGAGGGAGCGGACTTTCACCGGCAGCTCACCGTAGCGGTAGGCGCCCACCACGGCCACCTTGGACCAGCGTTTGTGGAGCACCTGGTCGCCGCCAACGATAAGCCCGGGCTGCTCAGTGACTTTGACGGCATCCGCGCCCAATTCGTCGAGGACAACGCTCAGGCCGGCCGCGTGGCTGACCGGTTCGCCGTGATCGCGTTGGCGGGCGAGATGGCCATCGCCTACGGCCTGTTGCCATGGGAGCCGGGCACCGCCCTCTCCGACTGCCGCTTGCTCTACGGGGAATGGCTCTCCCGTGTCGGCGGGGGCAACGCAGAAGACCGCCAGATCCTGGCCGGCATCATCGATTTTATCGACAAGCACGGCAGCAGCCGATTCTCCGATGTCGACGCGGCGGAGGTGGACGCCAAGGTATTCAACCGGGCTGGATACTGGGAGCTGGTGGCCGGCAAGCGGCTCTATCTGTTCAACAAGTCCGCGCTGATCGAGGCAGCCCATGGATTCGGCCTCACCCGCGTGGTCAAGGCACTGGAGGTTGGCGGGGCCCTGGCCAAGCGCGACACCGACCGCGATAGCCGCAAAACCAAAAAGTACCGCATCCCCGCCGGCGGATCGGCGCGCCTGTACGTGATCGACCCAGAAGCCATGGACAGCGAAGGGAGCGGCGCATGACCACCAAATCCACCAAATATGAATGCCCGAGTTCACAGGAACCTATAAACGTGGGGAACAGGGGGAACGGGGGAACAGCCAGTAAAACCGTGGGCTGTGGCCGTTCCCCCGTATTGAATGTATGGGGAACAGGGGGAACACAAACATGTTTTTGAATATAAGCGTGTCTGCGTTTTCCAGAATTTGGTTATCACCGTTCCCCACAAAAAAACGTGGGGAACAGAAACCCCCTCTGAAAGCCCTGGAAACATTGGCTGTTCCCACTGTTCCCCCGTTCCCCCGATTTTTTTCTAGAGACACATATGGGCAATGGCGCAATCAGGCCGAGGTGACGCCATGAGTCTCCTTTTCGGCTTGCTCGATCAAATGCCGCCAGCCATTGCCAGTACCGACACGCCAAAAATGGATAGTCGGCCTCGTCCACGCCTGGTGCTGGCCAACCCTGTCGAGCGCACTCCCCGGCTCATCACAAGCCCACACGCAAGCGCCGCCACTGCCACGCCCGAATGGCGGCAAGCCCGTGACCAGTACCTCAACCACATCATGGTTTGTCGGAGCTGCTACGCGCCCACCGGCCGCCATTGCACGGCTGGCGCCCACCTGCGCGCCAGCTACGACGCCACACCTATGGAGGCGCACCAATGACGCCCAGCCTTATCACCCGCTTGTGCAACATCGGTATGAAACCCGGCATCAGCGCCGCCACACAACTCATCACCACCCGGCGAATCTGTCGCGCCATTGCTGAACAGCTCGACGTTATCCGCAGTGAGCGGCGAGCCCTTCGTCGGCAGGCGGGAAAGTTGAAAGCATTCCTCCCCTTCACCCGGCAGACCATTGCGGAACTGGAGGAGCGAGCCCAGGAACACCAAGAAGCCATCCGCAGCGGAGCGTGGAGCGCACTTGCTGGGTTTGGACAATCACTGATGTTCGACCGTGAGGGGCTGGCGCAGGCGTTGGGCTTCGACCAGATGTGCGACCTGCTCAGCGTCAACCCAGTACATCGCCATCGGGCTATCGCAGACGGTGACACCAGCCTTCGCGGAGTGGCCTACCTATCCCAACTGGAGGACAGCGCCGACCGCAAAAGCGACGAATGGGGTGCCGGTGGACCGCTGTATCGCGCCTGCCACGCCGCCATGATCCGGTTCATCAGGGAATGCCCAGAAGACCAACTGCCCGACCCATTCGCCCCTGGTGCGCCGTTCGGCCCAAAGCTGCCGCCAGTCCTGAGCATCGTCGGCAACTGACCATTTTCCGCGCCACGTTTTGCGAATCACGAAAACGTGGCGCGACACCGAGCAGCACCATCGGGCACCTGCCCACGACCAGCGCCAGCGGCGCACAGAGGAAACATGACTGACCAAGACAGCAACATAACGGGCCAAGCGCCCACGCACCGGGAACGCTTCGCCGAGGCGTGCAAGATCACTGACTTTGCTAGTGATCCAAAGATGATTGGCGGGTATGTCGTTTGGGGCGTCAATCACATCGTCAAAGGTGGGCGTGACGGAATCGACGGCCCGTATTACACCGAGCAAGAGGCTGCGATTGCCGCGGACTTGTTGAAAGCCATAAATCCATTCGCCAAGGAATACGCATCTACCCACTGCTCAGCCTGGAACCCTGACCCGCGCCGCGAAAAGGCTACCCGTGACGACGCCATGGCATCCCGCATGCTGCTGGCAATGCAGATCGGAGCAGAAGTACCGACCCAAGTCACCAACGGCAAATAGGAGAAATAGACCATGGCCGCATTGGCAATCGAGTACAGCCCGCGCACAACCATCATCCTTGGCGGTTCACTCGCAAAGAAATACGGACGCAAACACACTTTTCTGCTTTCTGATCACGGGGACGTGCGAGAGGCGGTGAGAGCGATAGACGTGAATCATCAGGGATTCGCCCAGGATCTAGCCATTGCCAAGACCAAGGGTATTGAGTTCGCAGTATTCCGAAATGGTAAGAATGTTGGCGAGGCTGAGTTAGGTCTGGGGGGCTGTCGCGAGATCAAGATTATCCCCGTGATCTGCGGGAGCAAGCGCGGCGGCGTTCTTCAAACGGTAGTAGGTGTCGTCCTGCTCGCAGTCGGGGCTGTACTGACATACGCGTCTGGCGGTACGGCGACGCCGTTTACGTCAGGGATGATGATGCTGGGCGCTTCCCTTGCTCTGGGAGGGGTGATCCAAATGCTAAGTCCCCAGGCCGGCGGCTTGAAGACCAGCGCAGCGCCGGAGAACACCCCCGGCTATGCCTTCGGCAGCGCCAAGAACACCACTGCGTCCGGCAACCCGGTACCGCTTTGCATCGGCGAGCGACGGTGGGGCGGGGCGATTATCAGCGCTGAGATCTACGCCGAAGACCAGATGTGATCTGAGGTCTGCCAGTGCTACCTTTGCAGCTCATGACAAGGAGTTCCCATGCTTAAGATCATCGCCGCAATTGCCCTGGCCGCCTTGGTGACTGGCTGCTCTACCTCCCCGGTATCGTTCGACCAGGCTAAGCCTGTTCCTGGTAGCAGGGTAATGGCGTATGGGCAAAAGCCCACAGGCCCGTACGGAACAATCCAGGTTTCACGCGATACCGGTTTCGTAGGTGGTGGCTGCTTTGTAGCCATTCATATCGACGGTCGACCAGTCGCTCGCATTGATACTGGTGAGGCGGTGAGCCTGTTTGTTCCCACTGGCGACCACTTAGTCGGGCTGGGTGCAGACGAACGCGGTTCAGGACTATGCAGTTTTTCAGGGTCGCTAAAAGAGCAATCTGCAACGTTGAAAGCAGGCCAAGTGAGGCGGTTCCGAATCGGCGGCGACACGAATGTCGGCTTGGACATTCGCCCAAGCTCTATTTAACAAGCGCCCCAAACAGACGATATGGTCTCACTCAGACCAAATCGTCTGTTTCGCCACTGCCTCGCGGATCGTTGGTAACCACTATGGTAACCACCAAAAGTAACCACTCTGCTTAATCGTAATCCGTTAGCAACCACATGCATTCAGAGGCAAAACATGGAAGCTCAAGCCTATCTTCGAGAGCTGAACACCCAGCTCACCTATTTGTTTGCCTATGTGCGCAAAATCAATGAAATCGACACCGCCGCAGGTCTTTTCGGCGAGTTCCGAGGAATGCAGGATGCTGGCTGGAGTACTGTCGCCACTGCCCACGAGGTTTTCCATGAACTGAAAGTCCTCGGGTCAAAGGGGGAGCCATTGACTCGGGCCGAGCTTCGCCAAGTGCTATGCCTATACGCGCATCTTGCCGAGGCAGGTGGTGTGTACGAGGGGTTGTTGAACACCATGCAGATCCCTCAGTTGAAGGCTTACAACCTCTGGCCGTTTCAAAAGCTCGTCCGAGTGCGTCCTGAACCCAGAGCTATAATCGGCCCAAACGCTAACGCGATGTTTCGGCACCTAGCACGGGTTGCGACTGAAATAGGTATGAGCAGCCTGGCGAGGTTGTTAGAGACCACCTTTCGGGACGACATCAGAAATGCCATAGCGCATGCCGACTACACTCTCGTTCCTGAAGGATTGCGAGTAAGGCGAAGAAACGGAGGCCAGCCAGTCATTGTCTCCCACGCAGAGATCGGAGAGGCTTTACAGATAGCAATTTTCTTCTTTGAAATGCTCCAATCCTTCCAACAGGAAATTGCAGAGTCATTTCGCCCGGCCCGAACTATTGTCGGAAGGTTCAGCGAGAACCCACCCATGGCCTGGAAAATCGAATTATCCGATGATGGGGGATTCTCCCTTTCTAGCGATGCGCCTGGCCCACAATACGATGCTGCGTATGAACGACAGAAGCGGATTAATGACCGCTTGGGCGGGCGTATGGTGGCGGCTTACATTGAACCAGGCGCGGACTTGCCGCCCGGGCTCATTGCAGAGATCTCAACAATGGGCTTTGAGGTTTTGATAGTGGAATTCGAGAGTGACCAGCAATTTGCAGATCTTGTAGCTGAAGTAGAGAAGCATCAATTGTGGAACCCAGGGCCAATTCCAGAAAATGATTTTGGACGTGTGCTCATGTCGACACCTTTTGGATTTCAAAAAATCTCAAACGGGGAGCAATTCAAAGCCTCGCTTCCCGTTGTTGAGGAAGTTCTGATGGCATGATCTTTACGGAATTCGGCCACGCGCTTGGTCTCAGGCTTTGTCAGGTTCCACGCTGGCCCTATGTAAAGTTTTGACAAGTCGCCGGCGTGGACCAGACCAGTCCGTAACCACCACAAGTAACCCACTCGCGTTGCTACATCAATCAAAGGGATCTCCATCAGGGAGCCGTCCGGTGCCGGTCAACCTTGACTATTGTTAACAGCACCACTGGATGTGTAAGCGGCGGCAATCAGCCAATAGGAGAGCTGGACATGGCGAAATTTGATGAGCCTTTTCACGCCAACCTTGACACCCAAAAAGTAATGATTGGGGGTAAGAGTCTTGAACAAAGGAAGAGTGATCTTGAAGCGGGCGTGGCTCGGATTGGTGGCTTTTGGCGTCACCCGAATTACTTTCAAGCCTACTTACATTCAGCATCTCTACTGATCGAACAGGGACGAGCGACAGAGACGCTGGATGAGGTAGGGTTGCCCGCCTTTTACCTCCAGAGACACGCCATCGAATTATTGTTGAAAAGCTTGCTGTCATGGCTGACCAATATTTCCGATCTTCGCAACGACTTAGGACGATCTAAGGAGCAACCAAGCGACGATCTGAAAGATGCTTTGCGCAAAAGCCATGACCTCAAAAAGCTCCATGGACACCTCCTAGAATTTGGCGCCGCGCTTAACGTCCCACCGCCTCCAGCGGAGCTAGGCAGCTTGATAGAGAGTATGGGGCAAGTGGAGATAACGGAGACCTGGTCCAGATACAGTTCCTCATCAAAAAAATCGAAGGACGGCGCACGCATACAGGTCAAACACATTCCAGAAGAAATTCTGATCCCGATCGTTGAACTACAAGAGGGACTTGATGCTATCGCGGTCCTCGTGTCGGCGCGCGTAGCCTTCGGCGAGACATACGAGGATGAGCTACATGACATCTGGGCGCAGCTAAATGCCGATCTAGATCGAGCATAAAACGAAGCAGAGGGTTAGCCTTTACTGAGTTGCAGGCGCTGACCAGGTCGGGCGGTATCCACTCCGGTATCCACGGTTTGGAAGGTATCAATTAGCCATGAACTGAGGCGCGTTTAATCGCCTTCGGGTTCTCCGTTCTGGGCGGCTGGTCCCGTTGCAGCCAAATCCTCTAATGCCTCCAGCGTCTCCCTGTGCAGGCTTTCCAGCCATTTCCAAGCTGTTGCTTGAAATAGATCGCGTTGACTCTGAGGGTATTCATTAGCGATAACAGAAAGAGATCCAACCAAACTGAGCCCGCAGAACATTAGGGGTTGTGCCAGCCCCTCATTAGACGGACCAGTAAGAAGTATGTTTTTCCGGCTGAGATACAGCCCCATTTTGTTATCCAGGCTATCCGCACCCGTGTGAACGTATTGGCTCGCAAGCTTGTATTGCGGCCTGAGAGACTGATACCCCGAAAGCTCCTCCAATATGGAGAAAGTGATTTTTTTGGTGTCAGGAAGAAGGACTTTTGCCCATCCGTTTTCACGGTCAAAATCGGAGCCATGTTTCTGAATTGCGCGATCAAATGCCTCCTGAAGCTCCGTCATTACCTCGGCTGAGATCGGCGGCTCACCAGTAACCTTGCTGTGTGCATTAAAAAACTCAGCAGCTCGTAAACCTAGAACTGACTGGAAATCTTTAAAACGCTCTGACAGCGAGTTATCTGCATTACCCAACAGAGAGAGCACTACGCATGTCTCATGCATAGCCCGCCAGCGGCTGAACCCGCCTTCTGAGTATCCGCCAGAAAGAGAGTTATGGATTTCTCCGGATAGCTGAACAGAACGCGAAAATAAACGAGTCAACACATTAAATTTTACGTCGGATGGCAACTGTCCGTTACGTTGCTCCTCTATCAGCTCAGACAGAATTTCTTGGCACATCAACGTGAGACTTCTAAGTCTGCCTAGCGGTTTTCCCCAGGTCATGGAAAGTCTTTCACGGAAACCGGAGAAATCTGAATGGTCTCCGGATAGCGTCTCCTCGAGCCGCCCCTCCAATCTCTGTTTGAGATTTTCCGCTTCGCGTTGGAGAACGGTGTCTGCGTCAGCGGATGATTTCTTTAGCGTCATGTGCCTTCAGCTCTTTAATGAATGGGTTGGCCGCCTTCGATATCTTGAGCGGATGGTCCCACTTTTTAATCGCTGTTAACACCGCCCCATACCCTAGCGACAACAACTTGCCGCAGCATGAACACACAGTAAGTACGCAGCTCCGTTCGCACGGTTGGTACGCATTCGGGTGCGTACTGGCAGCAGGTTCGCACTGAGGTTCGCAACCACCTACGCGCGAACCAGGGCCGCCAACATGAGCCGGCTATCTACACTGTTTCCAATGGTCACTGCTGTCTCTCCCGGCAGCATGGACAAACAGCGACTATTGTTGCTGTTCAAACCAAAGGAGATTTCAAATGGCTGAACAGTACGCGGGACAGATCGTTGCGGTAGGTCCGGACAACTTGGATTACCACATTCAAGTCTTTCAAGACGTGATCACAGAACGGTTACTTAGCGGTGAGGTTAGGCATATGCCTGGATTGAAGCGTTTTCAAATTCAAGGAGGCGGGGCGGTAAATCAGCTATCTGAGACTGAGTACCAGGTAGTCGCAACTGGCATGAAATTGACCGTGTACGCTTAAGCGAGCGAGTTTTGCACGCATTAGCAGCATGGGATCAGAGTTCGAATCCCACGCTACGCCTCTAAGTCAGCACAGCGCCAAAAGGAGTTAGGGCCTTCCGGCTGGTAACAAAAGTTGTGCTTTTCAGGCGCTGGTTTCCACTGTGGTTTCCAGGGTTTGGCAGTGGTTTCCACTGGCAACCTGGCCAGACCCAGACCAAACCCACGGTGCGGGGTCGACTGGCCGGCGCGCACGATCCGCGCCAGCATTGTGCGTTGAATTCAACTCACCGTGTAGATCCCAACACGCTGGCGCCGACTATTACTTTGACCACACTTTGACGGAATGCGAGACAGGCATCAGACCAAAACCACGCCTGGTGGGCGTCTGAGGCTTATCCCGTGGCCAGCCCGTCAAACAAGCGCATCGTGGCCGCTGATACCCCTGACAGACCCCAGACGGATACGGCGCTTTCGGCCCACCTACTTTTACCCGACCTCTACTGAATCGCTGGCGAATGTGAGACAGGCATGAGACGGATTCGGCGAGCGTGGCCGCCTGAGAACGCGCAGCGACCAATGCGGGCGGGGCTCACGCATTAGATGCGGGGAAATCCCGTATCACATCACCAGGGCACTTTGCCGCCGGCAGACGCAAACCACGTAAAGGTGATTCCGGGCATTCGCGGCGCCGGTGCTACGCTCTCCCGAAACACGGAGAGCCACCATGACGGAAACCAAACTGATTGCCAGCCTGTTCGACCGCCTCAACCAAAACCAGCTCGCCCTGGGCGCCGCGGTGGAGGAGCTTTCCAACTGGGTCGAACAGCGCGGATCGGCAGACATTGCCAACAACGTGCGCGGCGCACTGGAAACGCTCGACGAGAACCTGGTGTTCATTCGCCAGGGCATTGCTGAGTTGGCCGTCGCGGGCAGTCTGGGCCAATCGTGAGGAGGCAAATAATTCTGGACAGTTCTGGACGGATCGCGCCGCGGAACGCGATCTGACCCAGCCTGCGAGCCATAGCAATCAAGGGCTCTGACCGATCGGCGTAGCAGGGCAGATAGTCACCACGTCCAGAATTAGGGGTGTGTCCCGCTGCGGGCGGTTCCGAGAGCCACATCAGAAGTCCAGAGATGGAAATACCTCCCTCAAATCCTAGACCATCCTTGACAGAGCCTTGACCAAATTCTTGACAGGTCTTGACGGATTTCTCCGGCGCCATCAGCGGTTGGAGCGCTGTCGAGCCAAGCGCGGCGGCGCTTTGCTGATCTTCCCGCAGCCCTCTCACCACCCGCCTTGTCAAAAAATCGAACGTGGCGGTCAAGCTAAACATTCTGCGGGGCGCCCCATCAGGAGAAAAAGGATTGTGTAGCAAGATGCAAGGCCAGCCGAACAAGCGCATTAATTAGTAAATCATGCCTCCAGCGATTTTAGTTGAGCGAAAAAAGATGATTACTAATCATCAGGATTCAACAGCTTAAGTAGACCAGGCGTCCTCGAGCAGTGCATGCGAAGCTCAAAAAAAATGGCACGTAATCGCTAGCCCCTCCCGAGATCGCTTACACATGATTTTATGGTGCAAAGGCTTCTGTGAAGGGCGAGAATTCGCTCCCTGTACGGCGCCCTTGTGTTAAAAATTCAATAAATTAGGTAGCCGCTAACAATATTTTTTCTTCAAGCGCATCGCCCCAATTGGAACCCGTCTCGGACCTCTCCAAATAAACTTAATAGGTTCATCAGGTTAGCTATTGAGAATAGCGGCGCTGTAATAACGTCAAATTTCCGTCATGATCAGGCTTCGTAGCTCTTAATTGACGCTCATTGAGATCGGTTGGTTGGTCGTGATAGTCTTACGCCATCAGCTGCCTCGGGCGGCTTTTTTTCGCTTTTTTCAACATTTTTTCTATCGACACATTCAGTTTTTTTTTCGAAAGTCTGTCGGTTTGACTGTTAGGCTGTGACCAAGGAGTGGCAATGGCAGCAGCGTTAGAAATCGATCCGGAAGCTGGGAAATTCAAGGTCTGGGGCACCCATGGCACCAGTTTTTCCCGTGCGGAGATGATCCACGAACTTGGATTTGTAGCTAAGCCGGGCCGCATCGGGGTAGGCGCCTACTTTTGGACCGCAGTCGTTGAAACTGACGAATGTATGGATCTGGCTCGACGTCTTGCGAGGTCTTGGGCAACGAAAGTGGAAAAAGGTGGTCTCTATGCAAGAGACAAAGACAAATCCCTAGCTATAGTAGAAGTAGGGATTACCGTAGAGGAGGACGAGGTGCTTCCCCTTGATGATCCTCAGATGACATTCAGGCTGTGGTCGCTGCTAAGGCGAAAATTGGCAGAAAAGCTAGGCTTTGAGAACAATGATGAAGACTGGGCAGGTGTAAATTTAAATAAGTGTCAGGAGGAGATTAATGGCTTCATCGAAGCGTTCATCCTTGACCTTGAACAGAACCTTAAGACGAGGTTCAAAGTGATTTTCAAGTCGCAAGGTTGCCCATCATTTGGAGATCCTCTTATTCCTTATCTGGGAAACCATAGTTGTTTTGCGATTCGCGATACTGATGTTATCAGCATTATGAATATCACTAAATAAGTGAGTAATGTTATGAAAAGTGTACTTGGCTTATCGAAATCGAAAAAATTCAGCGATGCCTTGGATAAAACCTTTGCAAAGTTTGAAGCTATGCCTGCGAAAGAAATGTTCGCTATTGGTTTACAGCATTCGAAGGGAGAAATTGCGGCTTTTGTATCGGCTTGCAGTGGAATCGATAGTGCCCACCACCACGAAATTAGCTTTGTGTTCGAATCACCTGACACTAGCCTAAAAAGCTTCACAGCGTCATTTGAACGTAAATCCACCCTATGCTTCAATACCGGATCATCTTCGCAGGATATGACAGCTCATACGAACGTTGCAGCCAACTCCGCCTATTTAGGCGTAGTTGGGGCGACGGGTATTGGCATGCTCTGCCAAGCTGCTTGAGCACTAAGGAATGTCCATGGATCGGCACGCTATACAGCTTTCCAATATCACCGTAGACGAGCTTTATATAAAGATTTTAGATCGAGAATCTTTCGATGGCAAAAGCTTCCCGAGAGACTTTTCGCTGACAGTGTCTCGATCCGACTATGACGCAGAAGACAAGGTCATATCCGTCAGGCTTGAAATGAATCTACAGCCTGAGTCTGAGATAATAGATCGCCCGTTTGAAATGCGTATTAAAATCGCCGGGCACTTTGAAGTCGACGAAGACAACTTTCCTATGGAGCAAATTAACAACTTTGCTGAAAATAATGCTCCGGTACTCTTAATACCATATATTCGGGAGCAGGCATATTCGCTTAGCATCCGCGCTGGCGTTGATCCCGTATTATTCCCTCTAGTTCAAGTCCCTATCTTTCGAATTACAAAGAAAGAAGTCAAAGAATGAGCTTATAACTAACACTTTCAAGTTCTGCAAACCGCGCTCGACATAGAACGGCTAGACAGAACCTTGAACGTGATAGTTATTTATTGCTGTTCCAGGCTTTAGCTTTCTCTATCTATCTGAACGGTTTCGCTCACGAACATTTCAAAATTAGCTCTTCCAGAGCTAACTGCCCCTAAGTCAAAAAGCAAATGCTGAGTTCCGGGCGAGTCGACCCTGAAGCTTTACTAAAAATGACTCTCAGTGGCTGTTACAGTTCTGCTCGATAAACGTCAGGTGCCAACGGAAAACGTTGCCTCGCCAGATAAATCCTTCGCGCACCAGTTAATACTAGACAGGCCCTAGACGGATTTCCGACGACAGAACACGGTCAAGTTGCCCGCAGCCCAAGCAATGCGCCACTTCCAGTATCAAAGGTGGCGTGCTGGCGCTAGATGCTCGTCTAGTATTTTCCGGGGCTTCCAGCGACCTGACAGCAGGTCGGAGCAGTTGGTGAACGAGTCGCTCACCCTCAAGCGGAAACCGGTCGGCCTGCCAGCTTGGTCAGCCCCCTGATTCCAGGTAGCTGCTCACGTTCCGCTGGTAACATCTGCAGGTCATTTGCTGGCCATGCCTCATTCCGGCGCCAGCATCAACCGCGCACCGAGGATAGAGTCGTGTCCGTTATTGACTGTGATTATCTACCCACCGACAAAGTGGTATTTCCGCCGGAGCTGGCGCTGCTGATCGTCAGGAAGGCCAGCGCGATGGCGGCAGCATTCGAGGAGCAAGCGCTCGACCAGCTCACCAAGGACGCCCGGCGTGCCCTTTCGCGGGGAGCTGAGCCACGGTGTGTAATTAGGGAAATGCGCTTGTAGGCGGGAAAGAGAACTGCCGGGATCTCGTTAGCTTTTCCGGCACCTACCATACCGAAATGGGAGGCTAGGTGCAGGCCCAGAATTCCGGGTAAGCGAAAGTAAACAAAACCGGCTGGGTTAAAGCAATCTGCTACTGTGCGGGAGGCCATTCCTTCGACTTTTCAATATCGGCCCAAGGCCATGGTGATGGATGACTTCGATGACGAGCCCAAATCAAAAGTTCGACTGCGTCGGCTTTGTCCCCAACGCCGAGCAGCCGGGCATTCTCTAACGCACAAACAAACCCGTGGGCGAACAGAAACTGCCTTTCACGCTCTGTCGGACTTTTCTCTCCTCGAATCGCCTCAAGCAAGCTCAACCAACGATCAGCGCAACTCTCTGGAAAACGATCTTCCAAAGTACGCGTGTAGATATCGGTCGACATAAAGGCAGCTCCAAGCACTTATTTCAGAGCCCAGAGCGTAGCAGCCACACTAGCTGATCGCCATCGACGAAAGCCGCCCGCCCAGAATGAGGCAAAGCACGCTAACCAACTTGAAGTGACGCCATTGCAGTCTCCCCCACCATGAATGCCCACTACCCTGATCCGGGGTGGTGATCTTAAGAGGTATAGATGATTGAGATGGCTTTTTGCTTGGATGGCTGACGAGGGGGGAATCACCAGCCTTTTAAACAAACGGGGAACGAACGGGGAAAATTTCTACTGGAAAAGGTCAAAAACGAAAAAGGCCCACCGTGAGGTGAGCCTAAGTCGTTGTTCTATATGGTGCCGGCACCAGGAGTCGAACCCGGGACCTACTGATTACAAGTCAGTTGCTCTACCAACTGAGCTATACCGGCGTGTTAGGGCGACGATTATAGCGATTGGCGAGGTTCTGTAAACCCCTGAATTCTGACTATTTTTGCAAATCCGCAGGTTTTTTCATCTGGCGCGGTTTCAGGGCTGTGGCGGGGCTTCTTCTGTCAGCTTCCGTCTGCGCAGTTGTCGGCGAATTTGCTGTAGTTCAGTACGCGTTGTTGGCCGTGGGAGTCCAGGTAGGTCATGTGGGCATTGACCACGCCGCAGGAGGCGGTGTTGTCCTGCACGGTGGCGACGATGCGTTGGATGTCCGGCTTCGGCTTTGTGTCGGCGTGGGCGTTGAGGGTGAAGGCAAGCAGGCTGGCGGCGATGAAGATGTTCCAGTTGTTGGGGTTCATGGTTGCGTCCTCGGTGCAGATCAACAGTGGGTGTGGGTCCTATTGAATGCTCGGGAGGTATATGGGGTGTGTCGCGAAACTCGGGTTTTGTTTCGTTTTGTATGAGGCGTTTGCGTAGCTACAGGGGAATACGCATCTGGCTGAATTCTTGATAAGTTGATCAGAAATTGCGCTAAATAATCCTAAATGACTGATATTTAAAGTGAAAATAATAAGTCATATAAATGGCGTCAAGCCGCTCATCTGAAACAAGTTAGTTGAAATCATCAAAATACTGACACTATCAAGGTGATATCACACAATGCGCGCCTTATTTATTCAAACACTCAGAGGGGGGAGCAGGACAGTGAGTCGCGCAGATGATATTTCCAAACTATACGACGCACTGACTGGGACTCTCCGTGTTGATCAACACCAGGTTGATGAGCCGATTTCCCCTGGTCTGCAAGGCTTGCTCGATCAGTTGAATCAGGGCGCCACCCAGCATCTTCATCCACCTGAGTTGATGGAAGGCCCGCTGGGCGAAGTGTATTCGGACCCCTCGGCGCCCAGGGTTGTGGTGGTGGTCTCCGCCAAGGGCGGGGTTGGCCGCACCACGCTCACGGCTGCACTTGCCAGCGGTTTGCAGCGACAGGGCCATCCTGCGCTCGCGCTGGACCTGGACCCGCAAGACGCCCTGCGCCATCACCTGGCACCCGGTGTGACGATGGCGGGTGTCGGCGCGACCAGTCTGCTCAACAAAACCTGGGAAGCGTTACCGGTTCGTGGTTTTGCCGGATGCCGCGTGGTGGCGTTCGGTGAAACAGATCCTGTGCAGCAGCAAAGCTTGAATCGTTGGCTGGGCCAGGATCTGGAGTTTCTGACCAAACGCCTGGGCGGTATGAAATTGAGTGGCCGGGACACGGTGATCATCGACGTGCCGGCGGGCAATAGCGTGTACCTGAGCCAGGCCATGTCGGTTGCCGACGTGGTGTTGGTGGTGGTGCAAGCGGATGTCGCGTCATTTCGCAGCCTGGCTCAAGTAGACAGTGTGCTTGCCCCATACCTTGCCCACGCGCAGTCACCGTATCGTTTCTACGTGATCAACCAGGTTGACCTTGCTCATCGGTTCAGTGAGGACATGGTCGACGTATTCAAGCTACGCCTGGGGGATGCCCTGCTTGGAACGATCCAGCGCGATCCCTCGTTTATCGAGGCTCAGGCTTACGGGCGCGACCCGCTTGATCCGGTGACCAACAGCGCCGCGTGCCAGGACCTGAGCAGGCTTTGTCGTAGCTTGCTTGGGCGAATCAATTAAGCGCGTCTAGGGTCAAAGCATTGCTGGCCATTAAATTGACGATTTGCCGTTTGTCTAAAAAATGTACAACTATCTCATCAAAATAATGACACTTTTGCTGTCCTGAAGCAGACTGCCTGCACTAGGGCGACCACAAAAAGACCTGCGGTAAGCAGTCGTATCAGCTGACCTTTTCACGTCTTTGAGCTTCGCCGTGATGAGGGGTTTGTTATGGGCATTACTGATGGTCTTTTAGCCTTGCTCGGCAAGGATGTCTGCCAGGATGAGCGTGGCATGGCGTCGCGTTTGCATTTCTTCGGCAGCATTCCCAGCCGGGACGATGGCGCCGCCAACGAAAGCGCCCAGCCCGCGCCCGCCTTGGCCTTGAGCCCGAAAGTGGTAGCGCTGGTGTCGATCAATGGCGGTGTTGGCCGCAGCACTCTGGTCACCGCCCTGAGCAGTGGTCTGCAGCGCCAGGGCGAGTCCGTCGTAGCGCTGGACCTGGACCCGCAGAACGCCTTGCAACATCACTTCGGGGTCAGCTCGGCATTGCCGGGCATCGGGCGCACCAGTCTGGAGCATGGGCAATGGAGCCAACTCCAACAGCTCAGCTTTGCCGGTTGCCAGGTGATCACCTTTGGCGAGATCGATATCCCGCAGCAGGAAAGCCTGGAGCGCTGGCTCAAGCACGAGCCGCGTTGGCTGGCTCAACGCCTCGCGTCCCTGGGCTTGAGCGCGCGGCATACGGTGATCATCGATACCCCCTCCGGTAACAACGTTTACTTTCATCAAGCGCTGAGTGTTGCCGACGTGGTCCTGGTCATTGTGCAGGCCGATGCTGCGTGCCTGGGCACCCTCGACCATCTGGATGTTCTGCTTGCCCCGCACTTGGAGGGTGAGCGCCCGCCCAGTGTGCAGGTGGTGATCAACCAAGTGGATGAAAGGAATGCCTTCAGCCTGGACATGGTCGAGGCGTTCAAGCAACGGCTGGGCAAAGAAACGCTGCACGTGCACCGCGATGTAGCGATCAATGAAGCCTTGGCCTTTGGTGTCGACCCATTGGATAGCGTGGCGAAGAGTCTTGCAGGCGACGATATCAACGACCTCTGCCAGTTTCTGAAGGCCCCAGGAAAACGCACCTAAAGCGCGGTTTATACGCTTAACGCCAGATGCTTATGCACAATCGGTTGGATGGCCCTGTCACGAAAAAGCCATTTTGTGGAGCCGTTCTCATCACGCCGCAACTGCCTGTTTTGCGTGCGTTTTATTTTGTGAACAAAAAATGACCAGCTCGGTTTATGTTCTGTAGCGCTGATGGCTACAGGCCCCGTAAAGAATTCATCAACAGAGTTATCCACAGGCTGCGCGGCGACATTTCTGCCCCTTAATCGCGCTCGGCAAGCACCATCAAGTTGCGGGGCGTCAGTGCAGGTTCGCAAAAGGTGCCTACCTGGACCTTGTAGCCGTTTTCTTCGAGATACAAGGCCCGATCCAGCACCAGCCACACTTCCAGCGGGCGCCGAAACAGGCCACGCATCAATTCCAGGTTTCGGACCTCGGCCAAGCGGCGCCAGCCGTACGCTTCCAGCGCCGTCCAATCCTGTTCGGCTGTGGATAACCCTTTGAGGTGCGCCAGCTCCCGGCAGTAGTCGGCAAAGGGTTTTTCCAGCCAATTGGCGGGCAGGGATGGCGTGGGCAGGTACTCGTCGACGCCACGCAGTTCGCGCTGCAGTTGATCGAAGCCCAGGCGTCGCGCCATGGATGTGTCCCGTTGCAGGCGCACACGCTTGCCTGCGGTGACGGTTTCGCTCAGCGGCAGGCCGAGGTCATCAATCGACAGTTTCAGGCGTGATGCGCGGCCTGCATTGGACAGTGGCTGGTAGGCGTCTGCGTTGATGCGGTTGAAGCAGCAGGGTGCCAGCGCGAGCTGCTGGCAGCCAGCAGTGCTGGCCAGTTGCAGCAAGCGCACATGCAGATCGCCACAGGCATGCAAGGCGACGGGCGTGTGTTCGCGGTTGATCGACACATCGGCCATTACGTCTTGCAGGCGATGGGTGACCGGCAGGCCGTGATGGTCACTCAAGGCCTGGCCTGCCGCGATCAGCGCCGGGTCGTACTCCAGGCAGGTCAGTGCTTGACCGTTTTGTAAAAGGCGGCGCCCCAGATGGCCCTTGCCCGCGCACCAGTCCAGCCAGTGCGTGGGCACTTGCTTGAACTGCAGTGCGGCGCCGAAGGCTTCGATCTGGTCCCACTTGCGGCCCGGAACATCGACGTTCAGGCGATGGCGAGCGGGTGCGAGGGGTTGCGCCGGTAACTTATCCACAGCGCTGAGCTGGCGAGCTTGCGCAGCGAGTTGTGGAAAAGGTGCCGGTGCCAGCAGGTCATGGGGTTGGTTATGACTGGTCTCGGCATCGGCCAGCGAGCGCTGGCGCAGCCACTGGGCGAGGTCCGGATGCTCGGTTTCCCAAGGGAGCTGGCGATGCGTAAAGGGCCGTGGTTTCCACAGCCCTTGGTGCTCGATCAGGAACGCATCCAGTGCCTGGAAGCGTGCCTCAGCGTCCTTGGCAGGCATCGACGCGCAGCCAGCGTTCCAGCAGCTTGAAGGCTCGTACCAGGATGTAAGCCATCAACAAATAGAACAGGCCGGCGGCGAAGAAGATCTCCACCGGCAAATAGGTACGGGCGATGATGGTCCGCGCCATGCCGGTCAACTCCAGCAGGGTGACGGTACTGGCCAGGGCACTGGCCTTGAGCATCAGGATCACTTCGTTGCTGTAGGCCGGCAGGCCGATGCGCGAGGCGCGTGGCAGGATGATGTAGAACAGCGTCTTCGGCTTGGACATGCCCAGGGCCCGCGCCGCTTCAATCTCGCCGGGCGGGATGGCCTGGATCGCGCCGCGCAGGATCTCGGCGATGTAGGCGGCCGTGTGCAGGGTCATGGTGGCGGTGGCACACCAGAACGGGTCGCGCAGGTAGGGCCACATGAAGCTTTCGCGCACCGCATCGAACTGCGCCAGGCCGTAGTAGACCAAGAACAACTGCACCAGCAAGGGCGTGCCACGGAAGAAGAAAATGTAGGCGTAGGGCAGGGCGCTCACGTACCAGCGGCGCGAGGAGCGAGCGATACCCAGCGGGATCGCCAACAGCAAGCCGGCGATCACTGCAATGGCGACCAGCTCCAGTGTGAGCGTAGCGCCCTGGGCCAATCTTGGCAGCCACTTGATGATCACGGCCCAGTTCAGGCCCAGGTCAAAATGCGCCAGCCAGCTGTAGTCGCCGCTCATTGGGTGCTCCTTGCAAAGCCGCGGGCGGCGCGTTTTTCCAGGAAGTGCATGCCGGTCATGGCTAGCACG
The DNA here is from genome assembly GCF_013386605.1 of Pseudomonas sp. IPO3749. NCBI lineage: Bacteria > Pseudomonadati > Pseudomonadota > Gammaproteobacteria > Pseudomonadales > Pseudomonadaceae > Pseudomonas > Pseudomonas sp. IPO3749. The sequence continues at coordinate 61,011 of NZ_JACARN010000057.1, forward strand.
GTCAGGCCCAGGTACATGAAGGCGGCGACCATGAAGAAGGTGAATGGCTGCTTGGTGACGGTCACGCCGATCTGCGCATGGCGCATGATTTCTTCCAGGCCGATCACCGATACCAGTGCGGTGTCCTTCATCAGGATCATGAACAGATTGCCCAGGCCCGGCAGGGCGATGCGCCACATCTGCGGCATGATCAACCGGGTGAAAATCCTGAACTTCGACAGTCCCAGCGCCACACCGGCTTCGCGGTGGCCCTTGGGAATCGCGAGAATCGCGCCCCGGAACACTTCCGTCGCGTAGGCGCCAAAGCACAGGCCCAGGGCGATCACCCCGGCGGCAAAGGCGCTGAGGGAAAGGTCGGGATTACCGAAGAACTCGCCAAGGGCACGCATCAGATTGACCGTGCCGAAATAAATCAGCAGTACCCACAACAGTTCGGGAATGCCGCGAACAATGGTCGAATACGCACCGCCCACCCATTGCAGCGGCTTGTACGGCGAGGTCTTGGCCAAGGCCCCGGCAAGGCCGAGCACCAGCCCCAGGCACAGGGCCGTGAGCGCCAGTTTGACGGTCATCAGCGCGCCAGCGGCGAGCGCCGGGCCGAATCCGTAGAGATCGAAATTCATGGTGTTTTCATATCGCGGCAGGCATTGCAAAAAGCCGACGCGCTCAAGTGAGCGCGCCGGGCATACCGTTCAGATCATTCGATGCTGAAAGGGAAGTACTTGTCGTTGATCTTCTTGTAGGTGCCGTCTGCCTTGATCTCTGCCAGGGCTTTGTTCAGGCGCTCGCGCAGTGGGTCGCCCTTGCGAACGGCGATACCGATCTTGTCGCTTTCTACAACCGGATCGCCTTTGAATTCATAGGCTGAACCGTCTTTGCTCTTGAGCCATTCGTACTGCACGTACTTATCGGCGAGGATGCCGTCCAGGCGACCGGAGGTCAGGTCGAGGTAGGCGTTTTCCTGGGTGTCGTACAGCTTGGCGGTGGTGTCCGGCAGCTTGTCTTCCAGGTAGGTGCCGGCCAGCGTCGCGCGTTGGGCGCCGATGGTCTTGCCCTTCAGGTAAGTCGCGTCGGTCTTGAAGTCCGCAGTGGCTTTAGGCGCGATGAACTGCAGCTTGTTGGAGTAGTACGGGTCGGTGAAGTCGACGGCTTGCTTGCGCTCGTCGGTGATCGACAGCGAGGACACCAGGAAGTCGAACTTCTTGGCGTTCAGGGCCGGGATGATGCCGTCCCAGTCGGACACATACACTTCGCACTTCTCGACTTTCATCTTGGCGCACAGGGCGTCGCCGATGTCTTTGTCGAAGCCGACGACATTGCCGCTGGCGTCTTTATTGTTGAACGGCGGGTAGGCCGCTTCGATCCCCATTTTCAAGGTTTCTGCCATGGCCGTGGCGCTGAACGCCATCGAGACGGCCGCGGCCAGAAGGAATTTTTTATAGTTCTGCATGCATGTTGCTCCGTTAGCGGTTGCTGGACATGAATTGTTTGCAGCGCGCCGAAAGCGGGTTTTCAAACACCTGCTGTGGCGATCCTTGCTCTTCGACCAGGCCCTGGTGCAGGAACACCACCTCACTGGACACCTGGCGGGCGAAGCCCATTTCATGGGTGACCAGCAGCATGGTGCGGCCTTCTTCGGCCAGCGCGCGGATCACATTAAGTACTTCCTGAACCATTTCCGGGTCAAGCGCCGAAGTGGGCTCATCGAACAGGATCACTTTAGGCTGCATCGCCAGCGTGCGCGCGATGGCCGCCCGTTGTTGCTGGCCGCCGGACAATTGCGCGGGGTAAGCGTGGCGTTTGTCAGCAATGCCGACCTTGGCCAGCAGGGCTTCGGCCGTTTCGATGGCCTCGGCTTTGCTTTGGCCAAGCACGCGACGAGGGGCCTCGATGATGTTGTCGAGGATGCTCATGTGCGGCCACAGGTTAAAGTTTTGAAACACAAAACCGATTTCGCTACGCAGGCGGTTGATCTGCTTACCGTCGGCGGCCATCAGCTCGCCGTTTTTCGCGGCCTTGAGCTTCAGTTCTTCGCCAGCCACCAGGATCTGGCCCTGGTGCGGGTTTTCCAGCAGGTTGATGCAGCGAAGGAAGGTGGACTTGCCGGAACCGGAGGAACCCAGGATCGAGATCACATCGCCGTCGCGAGCGGTCAGCGAGATACCTTTAAGTACCTCCAGCTCACCATAGCGTTTATGCAAGTTGCGGATTTCAAGCGCGGGCGTGGCCTCGGCCATGTGGGGTCCTCATTGTGTTCGTTGCGATCCTGCTGTTGGGCCGCCTTCCTGGCGAGGCGCCAAGCTAGCATAGCGTCTTGATGGCAGCCAACAGCATGGCCGGCGGTAAACAGGTGGTGTGCGGCAGGGTGTCGCATCGGCACAGCAGCGTGTCGCGCCATCAACAACCGAACATCCGTTTGAACCCGAAAAACCGCAGGCTTCGCGTAAAAAAGGGCGCGATGGTGCCAGCTTTGGCCGGGTGTTGGAAGGGTTAACCGGGCAAACGGTGCATATCAGCCCTTTTGTAGGGCGTCACGTACTTTTTGTGTGTGTTTATGGTGCGTTTATTCGTCCTGAATGTGAGTCGCACGGTAACGCTATAGCGGAATGCCATTGTTCTCAATGACTTGCGAGTCGTGTTGAAACGTCCTACAGCCCGCGTCAATCGCGGCTCTGTAACATTTTGGCGCAAATCTTGCGTAAAAAATAAAGAACGCCCTGTTGGTTTCTTTTCACGAGAAAGATTCCGGGCCGGGCGGACCGTTTTCGCAATTCCTCGTAAAGGTGTGTCAATGAGTAGTACGCAAAGCTCCAATGACCTCGAACAGGGGCTCAAACCGCGTCACGTCACCATGCTGTCGATTGCCGGCGTCATTGGTGCCGGTTTGTTTGTCGGCTCCGGCCACGCGATTGCTGCTGCCGGCCCGGCCGTACTGCTGGCCTATGCCGCGGCGGGCACGCTGGTGGTATTGGTGATGCGCATGTTGGCCGAAATGGCCGTGGCGTCGCCGGACACCGGTTCGTTCTCCACCTACGCCGACCGGGCGATCGGCCATTGGGCCGGTTTCACCATCGGCTGGTTGTACTGGTGGTTCTGGGTATTGGTGATTCCATTGGAAGCCAACGCGGCCGCGACCATTCTGCATGCCTGGTTCCCGGACGTGGCCATTTGGGCCTTTACGCTGATTATCACTTTGCTGTTGACCGCGACCAACCTGTTCAGCGTGAAGAACTACGGCGAGTTCGAGTTCTGGTTTGCGTTGATCAAGGTTGTGGCCATCGTCGGCTTCGTGATCCTCGGCCTGGCCGCGATCTTCGGCTTCCTGCCGACCAGCCAGGTCAGCGGCGTTTCGCACCTGTTCGACACCCAAGGCTTCATGCCCAACGGCATGGGCGCCGTGTTGGCGGCGATCCTGACCACCATGTTCTCCTTCATGGGCACCGAGATTGTCACTATCGCGGCAGCTGAATCGAAGAACCCAGGCCAGCAGATCACCAAGGCCACCAACTCGGTGATCTGGCGCATTGGTTTGTTCTACCTGTTGTCGATCTTCATCGTGGTGTCCCTGGTGCCGTGGAACGATCCGACCCTGGCGGCCGTAGGTTCCTACCAGACCGTGCTGGAGCGCATGGGCATCCCGAATGCCAAGCTGATCGTCGACCTGGTGGTACTGGTTGCGGTGACCAGCTGCTTGAACTCGGCGCTGTACACCGCTTCGCGCATGCTGTTCTCCCTGGGTCGTCGCGGTGATGCGCCGGCGGTGGCCAAGCGCACCAACAAGAGCGGCACGCCTTACTGGGCGGTGTTGCTGTCGACTGGCGCGGCGTTCCTGGCGGTATTTGCCAACTACGTGGCCCCTGCGGCAGTGTTCGAGTTCCTGCTGGCCAGTTCCGGCGCCATTGCGTTGCTGGTGTACTTGGTGATCGCGGTGTCGCAACTGCGCATGCGCCAGAAGCGCACGGCAGCGGGCGAGAAGATTGTCTTCAAAATGTGGCTGTTCCCAGGCCTGACCTACGCAGTGATGGTGTTCATCGTGGGCACGCTGACCATCATGCTGTTCCAGGAAGCGCACCGGGTCGAGATCATTGCGACCGGCGTGTTGAGCTTGCTGGTAGTGGCGGCGGGGCTGATTGTGGCGAGCCGGCGCAAGGCGCAGAGAGTGGGTGCTGCAGTACTGAGTTGAAGCAATAAGCAAGGGAGCCATCTGGCTCCCTTGTGTTTTTGGGATCAGTCGGCTGAACTTGCCAGTGCTTGTGAGGCCGCTACGTAATCCGCCTGGAATTGCGGCGACTCGATCCACGCCAGTGCCGCGGCTTCATCATCGGTATCCGTAACCCACTGTCGATATTCGATCAGCGCCGCCAGGATAAAGTCGGTGGCTTCCTCTTCGCCTTCCTGCTCCAGCACCAGTGCCAGCAACGGGTGGGCCAGGAACACCGCGCACAGGGCCTGCTGGCTGGTTTCGCCAGCGGTGCGCATCTCCACGAACAGCTCGGTCAGGTCCACTGACTCAAGGTCAATGCGGCTGTCATCGCCGGCAAACGCATCCGGTTTGGTCGCGACGGCGCGCTGGGTACGGTTCTGCTTGGCCTTGGCCTTGGCCTTGGCCCGGTGGGCACGTTTTTGCTGCTTGTTTGGCGAGGCCATGGGCTCAGCGTCCTAGGGTTTTGGGTCTGGGTGGGGTATTGAAGCGCAGGTTGGGGGAAATCCCAAGGGGTTCTGTGGCGAGTCGCTTTTATACGTCCGTTCAGTGAGCAACTCCAACTCGGCACGTAGCTCTTCTTCGCTGGGCAACACAAGTTTGTACTTGCTGGCAAAAAGTTGCTCATTGCCTTCGAGTACCGAATAGCGCACTACCGAGGCATCCTTTTGCGAGCATAAAATGATACCTACCGTAGGGCCATCCTCCGGACCACATTTCAAATCGTTATACATGCGCACGTACATGTCCATCTGACCGATATCTTGGTGGGTCAGCTCTCCCCGTTTGATGTCAAAAATCACGAAGCACTTCAGCAGGTAGTTGTAGAACACAAGGTCGAGGTAGTAATCCTTGCTCTGGGTGCTGATTCTTTGTTGTCGGGCTACAAAAGCGAATCCTTTGCCAAGCTCGAGCAAAAAATGTTGCAGTTGTTTAATCAGGGCGTGTTCGATATCGCTTTCCAGAAAAGCGCCTGCGTAGGGAAGCCCAAGAAACTCCAAAAGTACTGGGTCTCGTACGAACTCCCGTGGCGTTTGTTTCATGCCATTGAGTTTTTCGTCAGCCTCCTTTTTGACTGCAACACGATCTTGGCTGGCAAGCAAACGTTCATAGTAAAGCGTACCGATTTGACGCTCCAGGGCGCGGGTGGTCCAGTTTTGGGTGGCAGATTCGTTCATGTACCACTGGCGAGCGTTCGAATCGTCCACGCGCAAGAGAGTGCGGTAGTGGGTCCAGCTTAATTCGCGACGCACTGCGTCGTATTTTGGAAAAGCTAGGAAAAAACCTCGCATATGCCGCAGGTTGGTGGTGTCGAAACCTTTTCCATAGAGGTGTGTTAGCTCCTTGGCCAGGGTTGGCAATAGCTTTTTGCCGTAGGTGGCACGAGCGCTTCCCTGTTGCTCGAATTCGACGATGTGGCGACCGATTTGCCAACAGGTTAGAACGTGAAGGGTGTCTATGCTACGTAATGTCTGTTGCCGCGCCGCCTGTATGATTTCTGCCAGATGGGTGAGTAAAAGGGCTATTTGCGGATTGCCAGTTGTAGGCGCCGGGGCTGAGTTCATGAGGTTCTTCGCAAGCGGTTGGGCGTATAAGAATCTCAGTTAATTCAGCCGGGGACATTTTGCCTGGAAGGTCTTGCCGCGTAGGAAATGCGGAGCTTTGGTCTAGGAAATAGAGTTCTCTAAACGCGAGCCTGGCGTATTAGGGAAACTCTGAAAAAG